>NZ_DCSO01000016.1:18607-29440 GCF_002325665.1 Methylophaga sp. UBA1464 | reverse complement strand
GCTGGAGAATAATGTGATCACAATAAATCGATTTACCACACCCTTGGGCCCTATGTTTGTTGGTGCGACAGAGCAGGGAGTCTGTTTACTGGAGTTTGTCGATCGGCGAATGCTCGAAACCGAGTTTAACGATCTTCAGAGGCACTTAAACTGTCCTATTGTAACCGGCGAAAATGAACACACCAAACAAGCCAGGCAAGAGTTGGAAGAATACTTTGCTGGTATACGTAAGCAGTTTACTGTTGCACTACACACCCCTGGGACCGCGTTTCAAACTCAGGTCTGGAACGTGTTAAAACAGATTCCTTATGGCGAGACCACGAGCTACCAGGCGCAGGCAGAGCGAGTTGGAAACCCCAAAGCCGTGCGGGCAGTGGCCGCTGCAAATGGTGGGAACCGTGTTTCCATTATCATCCCGTGTCATCGGGTGATTGGGAAAAATGGAACCTTAACAGGCTATGGGGGTGGCTTGGATCGCAAACACTGGTTACTGGAACACGAGCGTCGTCAACGGTAAAAAACAGAGGACAGATTTATTTTTCTCCTGAATGACAGCAGTTTTCTGAGGGTTGGTAGCGTCCGGTTGAGTCAACATGGCCCTTTGCTTCATAGCGGTCGTGATGTCGCACCCAATCAGTGAGATTAAAATTCGGGCCGGTTTCATTACGTCTTTTCGCCGTCAGATCGAGCAGCATATAAGTCCCTAATATTTCCTCGGCACCGCGCCCGTATGCGGAAAAGGTGTGAAATATTTCACCGGGGTAATCGCTGTCAAAACAGAATTATGTTGAGTGTTAAATAATTATCAGCTTCAGATGGTGAGATGGTAGAAGGGGCCGGTAAGTTGTGATAAATTGCTTTACATTGTGTTCTTTTCCAGGCACATGCCCTGAGGGACGACCCTGAGGTGCTGGTTCACGATTAATGGGGACGACCCCTTCAATTTAAGAGGTTGTCTGCATGAGTTGGTTAATTCTGTTTTTGGCTGGTTTATTGGAAGTGGTTTGGGCAATAGGACTCAAGTTTACGGAAGGGTTTACCAAGCCAGTTCCCTCACTCATCACGTTAATTGCAATGATTGGCAGCTTCTATTTGCTGAGCTTTGCTATGCGTTCCTTACCCATGGCTACTGCTTATGCCATCTGGGTGGGTATCGGTATCGTCGGAGCATCAATAGCCGGGATAGTTATCTTCCAGGAGTCCATCTCTTTCTTAAAAATGGTTAGCTTGCTCCTCGTGGTTACTGGCATTGTTGGGCTCAGGATATCGAGTGTTGCCTAACTTTAAAAGCCAAATAGTCAGCTGACTTGATTACGGATTAATACCAAATTGAAACGATAGAGGTTGAGGACAATTTCTGATACAGCGATTGTTTTAGGTGCAACGGGTGCTGTAGGAACGCAGTTGGTGACTCAGTTAAGTCAGCGGGAAGACGTTGCGAATATCATTTTGATATCTCGTCGTGCGTTCGATGTATTGCTCAATTTCCCGGATGCAATCACTTCAAAAATCACCCATCAGATTATTGATTTTGAGCAGCTGGAGCAGCAGGCAAAACCTCTGATTCCAGCAGGTTCTGTTGCTTTTATTGCCTTGGGGACCACGCAAAAACAAGCTGGTAGTAAAGCGAATTTTCGCCAGATTGATCATGGTTTGGTGATCGCATTTGCACGAGCCTGCAAAGCGGCTGAGGTCAGTAAACTGGGTGTTGTAACCGCGTTCGGTGCCAATATTTCTTCGGTCAGTTTTTATAATCGGGTTAAAGGCGAGGTGGAACGCGATATACAGGCACTTAATTTGCCGAGTGTGTTTTTTGCTCGACCTTCACTGCTGCTGGGGCGGCCGGATGATGATCGCTTTGCAGAAAAACTGGCAGATTCGTTACTCACACCCATTTCATCGTTTTTACCTGCTTCTGTGCGGCCTATTTCCACAAAAAGTGTTGCGTCTGCATTGATTGATGTGACTTACGATGCTGAAAATACTGACTCGTCGCTGGTTTTATCGAATGGGACTATGCATCAGCGTGCTGTCAAAGATTAACGGGTTCTGACGTTCACACACTGAATAACGTGTTTGATGTGCCAAGAGGGGGAGTATATGCAAAAGTCGCTTACCAGCCTCAATCGTGAGCAATCTGCCGGGGAAGAAATAGCCAACGCTGTCAGTCACGGAACAGGACTTGTCGCGGCTTTGATCGGCATGCCTTTTTTAATTGTCCATGCCACCCGGCTGGGTGAAACGGCCTTTGTTGTTGGCGTCAGCGTGTTTTGTGCCACGATGATATTGCTTTATCTAGCTCCACCCTATATCACGCATTACCTGTCGGCAAGGCAAAACGTGTTTTTCGCCGTATTGAACATTCTGCAATTTATTTATTGATTGCTGGCACCTACACACCATTTACGCTCGGTGCACTCAAAGGCCCATGGGGCTGGACGCTTTTTGCTATTGTCTGGGGGCTGGCCTTTACCGGTGTTGCCCTCAAAGTGTTTCAAAAACGACACCATCTGGTTTTTTCCACCGGCCTGTATTTACTGATGGGTTGGGTGATTGTCATTGCCATCCGGCCATTGCTGGAAAATGTGCCTGTTGCCGGATTATTGTGGTTAGTGGCCGGCGGCGTGTTTTATACCGTCGGAGTCGTGTTTTTTGCGATGGATTCACGGCTGAAATATGGTCACTTTATCTGGCATTTATTTGTTCTGGCGGGCACGGCCTGTCATTTCTTCGCTATTTTTGGGTATGCTGACTAGAACCTTTTTTATCTGGCGACCACTGACCCCTTTAAAACCTCGGCCAAAAATGGAAACGGGTATAGTTGGATCCTCATACTTGAATTGTTCAAAGACTTTTTATGAGTAAAAAAATTCAAGTCGAAACTACCACGGGCAGTAAGCCTGTCTTGTTGCAGCCGGCGGGTAAGATTCTTGCAGAAATAGTTCGACAGAAAGAAACAGCATTTCGCACAGCCTGGGCGCATTTTCAAACCACGGAAGATGACCCTGAGGCATTACACGATATGCGTGTTGATCTGCGTCGGTTACGGGTTTGGGTAAAACTGACCCGCGGTGAAATCAAAACCAACAAGGCCGTTGGTAAACGGCTTAAGGCCCTGGCCAAGGCGAGCAACCCCGTACGTGACCACGAGGTGACTTTGGCCTGGTTGTCACTGGCCCAAAAACAGATTGGCGATAGGCCTGCTTTGGCGAAGCTGATTGAATATGGGAAACAGGCGTATCAGCAGTCCACCGAACTGCGATTTTCTCCAAAGCAGAGACTTGAACCTCAGATCAAACAAAAAATGGGTATTGGCTTAGGCAAATGGCTTGAACAAACCGTGGAACAGCGTATTGAGCTGATTGACCAACTTCTGAATGCTGGTATGCAAGAAACGCATCTGGCACGTATTGAAATTAAATATCTGCGTTATCTGCTCGAACCCTTTACCGAAACAGTAAGCAACGCGAAAGCGCTGGTTGAGTGGTGCAAAAAGGTTCAGCAGTTACTGGGGGACTTCCACGATATGCAGGTTTTTCGCAGTCATTTGCCAGAATTCGCCCGTTGGGTTATCGATCAAGAGCTGGCAGAAGTTGCCTTATTAACCGGCAAACAGTCCAGAGCGATTACCAAAGTGTTTGCCAATGCCCGCGAACCCGTCATTGCACTATCTGGATGGCAAGATCAGGAACTGCAGCGACAATGGCATAATTGGATCGCTGTGCGGGAGAACTACTTATCTGTATTACAAGCACTTCGAAAAAATACAGATACACCTAAACAAATGCAGATATGAATCAGGAGGGGGGCAAATGAATTCCATAACTGAACAAAGCGGAAGCTGTTTATGTGGCAACGTCAGTCTGGTAGCCACCCCCAAAAGTTATCATATGGGGGCTTGTCACTGTGAGACCTGCCGAAAGTGGGGTGGAGGGCCATTGCTGGCGGTAGAATGTGGTGGTGATGTAGCGTTTGAGGGGGCTGAAAATATCTCAATTTATGATTCTTCAGAATGGGCTGAACGCGGCTTTTGTAAAACATGTGGTACCCATTTGTTTTATCGCTTGAAACAGGGTGAAATGTACGCCATTCCAGTTGGGTTGTTTGATAATAACGATGAATGGCAATTGGCTGAGCAGGTGTTTATTGAGAGCAAACCGACATATTATTCATTTGCCGAGAAGACCCGAAATCTTACCGGCGAGGAGTTGTTTTCCCAGTTTAGCGACAGCTGACTCAGCCTGAATTGACGCCGGCTTTTTCAGCTGAAACTCATGGCTCCTCAGACGGGTTCACCGCTAGCTGCAAAGTATCCTTACCGAATGACATTCGTATTTCAAGTTTTTTCTATTTGAGTGTGTAAGAAGCCAATTTATCCGGTTCATCATGTGACGGATTTGTTTTCATATCATCGAGTACTAAAAAATAATAAATGTCATATTCCTGCGATCTATTGTGCTGAGTTCCGTATTCATCTTCCGTGAGCAAGTTTATTCTGCAGGTTCTTTACTGGCTGAAAGCCCAACTGCAAAATAAAAAAAGCGAAACCTTTATGAGTGAGAGAGATAAAGCCTTTTTCGATAGAGCGGATGCATTTATCAAATTGGCTAATATGCAAATGGCGAAAAGTGTAGAGGCCGGTGAAGTCAGTGCATCATTTATGTATGGCTTAGCCAGATACAGTGCGTGGTTCTGTGCTTCTGGATGGACTAATGCCATGGATATGGCTGATGCGCGGGATGAAACCGTCGATTTTTTTGTCAATGAATATCGACGTATGTTGGAATTGAATATGGATGATTATATTCAGAATTTCGACAATTATGTTCAGGCCTCTGAACAACTGCAAAACAAAGGGTAAGCGAGAGCTTACCCTTTTTTTATATCCTTTCAAAGCACATCATCAATACGTTTTTCGTGGTGTGTAATTGATCCCAAAATATCATTTCAACTACTATTTCCGATAGCTCTGAACAGCATCAACGCTTCATGCTATTCAAATTGTTGGATGATTAGAGTAGATTCATATGGGAAGATGAAAACGATTTATTCCTCCTCTGGATATTAACATTAAGGCGTGCTCATGAAACTGCGATTAACCATCTTAACTTCATTGGTTTTACTGAGCGGTTGCGCGGTTGAGGAGCCGGTAATGGTTTATGAGAGTCGAAATGCTCTGCAATGTGAAACGTCAGGGATCTCACCCACTGACAGTGCAGAAAAATTATCAACGGCAAATATTGAGGTAATTGAAACTCACTGTGGTCAGCGAACCGGTGTCGCTTATCCGGCTGCGTGTGGTATTGGGACAGGGACTATACTGATTCACCAGATACCACAGGCGGATCTGGTTGCTGCCCGGCAGATTGGTTTNNNNTGAACTGATAAATCTTGATGAAGGCACTGGTTATGAATTTCTTGAATGTGATGAGAACTAGCACTATCAACTGGTAAGGTGATGTTAACGGCCAAACTCCGTTTTTTATTGATAGCTGCCTTGAGTCTTGTCTGTGTAGGGATGCTGACCACTTGTGGGGAAGAGTCAGAACCGGACACATCCGTTGCACCACTTGAGCCGAAAACAGTTGAGCGGGTGGAGCAGCGTCCCGCCATGCCAAATATCTATATTGATCAAACCATTACCCCTGTCTCTGCCGGGAACCGGCGTGAACTATATGCGGATTTGCTGAATATCTGCAAGGATGAGGGCGTTTCGATAAAAGCGTTGAGCGAAAATGAGCGGAATCGCCTGGGAACCATTCGACTGCAGCGCTGGCTGGATGAGACCAGAACTGCCTATCGTCTGGAAGCATGGGATTATCAACTGGCTGAACCACAACAGCAGCCACACTGTCATTTCGAACTTGTCAGCAGTGGTCGGCATGTATTGATTGAAGAAGCAGGAATACGCAGTGTACTGCTTGATAATAATCAGCTGTATGAGTCTGAACGACTGACGAATATACAAACCAGTTTGTTGTTGCGAACACCGGCTCGTCAGGATACCAATGCGACTGATCAGTTGCGGAAGGTGGTTGAGCAGCCGTGTGTTGAAGCCACTATTGATGAAGCTGCACTCTGTACATGGGCGGGTGGAATCGAATGGGGATTTGAACCGCGTTCTGACACCATCGACTCGGTAATGGACGCGCAGGATCATCAGCTATTCAGATCTATTATTCTGCGACAGGAACCTGCCGGAAACGCGTTGGATAAAATCAGGACGGTGACATTCAATATTGGTGACAGTCTTGATGAAGCAGCGATGCAACCTGGCCCTGCAACCGCGTTGCCTGCTCGGCAACCGTAATCTTAAATCTTGCTGCTGTTAACACTGTTTTAACATGGCGCTGCCAAACTGCAGCGATTTTATCGCATTGGAGTAATTGAGTTATTTCACTGCTGTTTTATGTTTAAATGCAGACAAATTTAAACCTTGTTGAAGAACAACACTCGAGGGGCGATGAAAGTTCAAGCCCCTAAAATGACTAAGCTTACATACCGCAGTAAAGGAAACACGACTGATGGAAAATCACATCATTGATGTGCGCAATCTCAGTAAACAATATCCTTCCGGGTTTCAGGCGTTAAAGCAGGTTAATCTGCAAATCAAACGTGGTGAGATCTTTGCTCTGTTAGGCCCAAATGGCGCTGGAAAAACCACGCTGATTAGCATTATCTGTGGACTGGTTAACGTCGGTGAGGGCCAGGTGTTGGTAGGTGGTTATGATGTTGTCAAACAGTATCGTCAGGCACGCAAACAAATTGGTCTGGTGCCCCAGGAATTAGCGATAGATGTGTTTGCATTTGTGTGGGATACCATGGTGTTCAGTCGGGGCGTTTTTGGAAAGCCGCGTGATGATGCATACCTGGAAGAAATATTAAGAGCCTTGTCTTTATGGGATAAGCGGCGTGCCAAAATTCAATTTCTTTCCGGTGGCATGAAACGCCGTGTGTTAATTGCAAAAGCCCTGGCGCATGAACCCGAAGTATTGTTTCTGGATGAACCGACCGCCGGGGTGGATGTGGAATTACGCCGTGATATGTGGCGGCTGGTGGAAAAGCTACGCCAAAGAGGCACCACCATTATTCTCACTACACATTACATTGAAGAAGCCGAAGAGATCGCGGATCGAATTGGCATTATTAATCATGGCGAGATCCTGCTGGTGGATAACAAGCAGGATTTAATGAAAAAGCTGGGCCGCAAGCAGCTTATCTTACAGTTACAACATCCGATTACTCAGTTACCCGGTGAGCTGAATGGTTTTGTGTTGCATATTGGCCAAGATGGCAAAACGCTGACCTATGATTATGTTGATAATCAACCGACCAATCATGTGACGGAGGTATTGGCGGCAATTCATCGTTCCGGGATCGAGCTGAGTGATGTGCAAACCAAACAAAGTACCCTGGAACAAATTTTTGTCAGTCTGCTGGAGGAGTCAAAGTGAACTGGTATGCCATTAAAGCCATTTATTTATCCGAACTCCACCGTAGCTGGCGCACGCCGCTGCAAAGTATTGCTTCGCCGGTGTTGTCTACTTCGCTTTATTTCATCGTATTCGGATCGGCCATCGGTTCGGCGATGACTGAAATTGGCGGTGTGAGTTATGGTGCCTTTATTATTCCGGGCTTGATCATGTTGATGGTGTTGACTGAAACCACTTCCAACGCCTCGTTCGGCATTTATATGCCCAAATGGTCAGGGGCTATATACGAAGTTTTGTCGGCACCGGTTTCGGCATTTGAGATTGTGGTTGGTTATGTGGGCGCTGCTGCTACCAAATCGATTATTCTGGCGATGTTGATTTTGCTCACCGCCAAATTATTTGTGGATTACTCGATTCTGCACCCGTTATGGATGATGCTGTTTCTGGTGTTGACCTGTATTACTTTCAGCATGCTGGGTTTTATTCTTGGTGTAGTGGCGGATGGTTTTGAAAAATTACAGGTTATTCCATTGATGGTTGTCACGCCTTTAGCTTTTCTGGGTGGCACGTTTTATTCGATCAGTATGTTGCCTGAGTTCTGGCAGAAAGTGACTCTGTTCAATCCGGTGGTATATCTGGTTAGTGGTTTTCGCTGGAGTTTTTATGGTACAGCCGATGTCAGTCTGACATTCAGTCTGATGATGATTACTGCTTTCCTCATCATGTTTATGATGTTTATCTGGTGGATTTTTAAAACGGGCTATAAGGTAAAAGTCTGATGGATGATATGTTGCTATCAAACTGAACAGGACGGAGTAATAAACCTTTAAAGCCAGAGATCTTGCAGTTGTTTGAAATTCCATTTGCTTGGATCTTCAGGCCCATCAATGGTCTCTTTACAACTTGGCAGGGAGAGATCGATTACCTGGATCTGAATAGGTGCTTTAGAACGCAGGGAAAAAAACACTTTAACTTTTGGCGTGACAAGCGAACCTTTACCGGGCTCTATCACTACGGCCAGCTTTTGTGAAGAAAGTCGTACCAGAGAACCGACCGGATAAATGCCCACCATTTTTACGAAAGCATTAAAAAGCGGCTTATCAAAGTGCCCCTCCCATTTTGCCATTTCCCGAATAGTGCCAGCCGGATCCCAGGCTTGTTTATAAGCGCGTTCAGATGTGACAGCGTCATAGACATCACAAATGGCCGCCATACGGGAATACAATGATATTTCGTCACCTTGTAACCGGTTGGGGTAGCCCAAACCGTTCATTTTTTCGTGATGATGCAAAGCGATGTCGACGACCTCTGGTTCAGCACCGGAGTTCTGAAGTAATTTGGCGCCGGCAACCGGATGTTTTTTCATGATGTTGTATTCTGCATCAGAAAGTTTTCCGGGTTTGTTCAGCACTTCCAATGGCATCAGGGATTTACCAAGATCGTGCATTAATCCGCCGACACCAGCCAACTTAACCTGCTCTTCATTCAGATTGAGTTGGCGTGCCATCGATATCATCAATGCACACACCGCCAATGAATGCATGTATGTGTAGTCATCATGAGTTTTCAGACGAGCTACACTGAGTATTGCGGCTGAGTTTCGCTGCACCATTAAATCAATTTCATTCACTAACGGTAAAGTTGTTTGGGGATCAATGGCTTTACCCAATCGGGCATCTTGGTACATTGCCATAACCTGTGGTTTAGCATCATTGAAGAGTTTCCGCGCGCGATTAATATCCTCTTCCATTGAAATTCGCGCGACAGATTTTTTATCTTTGGCGGTTTGCTGAGGAAGTGAGTCTGATAACGTTTCGGCAGCGGGTGGTGATGGTGGCAGGGAGGGCGATGTTTTAGAAGCTTCACCTTTATCCTCATCGATCCAGACTTCCTCAATGCCTGCCTCAAGAATTTTTTTAATATCATCGGGATCGGTTAATAAAAAACTACTACGTAAAAACGGGTGTTTCATCCATGAACCGCCCAGCTTTTTTATATACATACCAAGCCGGAGTTCACTAGAAGCAATGCGTTGTGTCAAAGTCGGCTACCTTTAGTATTAATTTTTGCTGATATTGTATATAGGCACGCTGTGAAAAAAATGTATTTCAGCACAAAACTTGTGGTTTTAGCTGTAAATTCAGGAAAATCCTTGTCACCTTATTCAGCTAACGCTGAAATGAGTGAAAAAAACAGGGCGTTTTATGGCTAAAATCAGAAGGTTGACTGATGGTCATTTGAGCCCAATATAAGAAGCGGTTTTTTGTTGTAAGCTGAAATCAGCTACTTGCATGATTCAAAATAGACGTAATGAAATGATGGTGCTACTTTGGTCGGTGACGTATTGAGTAAGCTTTATCGATGTCGGCTTTCTAGTTGATGTTTATCGCTAAGTAGTCTGAATGGCGATAAGTTGAATCAAGACAGAATGATAAATCGGCAAAAAACAATATTTATCAATCAGATATGGATAGAGAAATGCAAGAAGATAATCAGCACGTAAGATCAGAACTGGAAGATCTGTTAAATCAGGCAATCGCAGAGGGATTTGTAGAGGTTCCGATACTGCCTGAGGTCGCGAACAAAGCGTTTATGCTGGCCAATGATAAAGAGTCTGATGCCAGTCAAATGGCGCAGCTGATTGAAAGTGATCCATCGCTCGCTGGCCATGTAATGCGTATTGCCAACTCGGCAGCGTATACACCGATGTCAAATTTGACATCACTTCAACAGGCGATTGCCCGTCTGGGTATGGTGACTGTCAGTGAAATTGCTATCAGCGCCGTACTCAATGCGAAATTATTCAATACTCCGGGCTATGAAGGCTATGCGGAATCCATCTGGCAGCAGGCGTTGGCGACATCATTGTGGGCTAAAGAGATTGCCAGTCACTGCAACGTGAACGTCGAAGTCGCTTTTCTGGCAGGATTGATTCATTCCATTGGCCGTCCGGCGGTACTTCAAACGCTGATTGATGTTGCCGCGCAACAGAGTTTGCCTCTGGATGATTCGATTGTTCATCAGCTGGAAGATAAATACTGGCTGACCGTTTCGCAGATGATCGTTATTCGCTGGCGTATGCCGGCTCTGGTCATTGAAACCATTCAGCATCTTGAAACGCCTTCGACTGACAAGGAGGCAAGTCAATTGGCCGCAGTCGTCAACATGGCTAAATATGCTGCTGATGCCATGCTGAATGGTGAGTTGGCAGATAATTTTCCTCAGGCATCCATCGCCATTGTTGAATTTGAATCAGCAGATACCCAGAAACTGTTAACCAGGAAGGATCAGATCAATGAACGACTTAAACAGCTGGCGGCTTAATCATTGTTATTGAGATATTCATTTTTCAGCTTTACGTAGTTCTGACAGGCATATTGGAAATAATTCAGTTCGTCCG
>NZ_DCSO01000016.1:17272-18441 GCF_002325665.1 Methylophaga sp. UBA1464 | reverse complement strand
CCACCGTTAATGGGCGAATCTGTTTTACAGGAGAGCCGAAATACAGGTAACCGGATTCAAGTTTTTTTCCCGGTGGTACCAGCGAACCCGCACCAATAACCACCTGATCTTCGATAATCGCGCCATCCAGTATAGTAGAGGACATGCCGACAAGCACCTGATTCCCAATCGTGCAGCCATGCAACATCACCAGATGGCCTACTGTGACATCATCACCAATGATCAGGGGATGGCCTTCCGGATTAAATTCACTGGCATGGGTAATATGTAAACAGGAGTTATCCTGAATACTGGTTCTCGCGCCGATACGAATCTGATGCATATCACCACGGATGGATACCAACGGCCATACCGAACTGTCATCGCCGATCTCGACATTACCCATAATCACAGCACTGTCATCTACCCAAACCCGATTCCCCAATCTGGGGCTGTGACCTCGAAAAGATTTCATAACCATCTGTTAACTCAGCAAAGTAATGCCACATAACACCAGCAATGCCACATTAGCGAGCAGGCCAACCATAAAAAACCAGGTTCTCGGGCTGGGGTTTTGCTCAGTAGCAATGGCGTAATAGAGTCCCATATGCACAATACGGGCAATCGCAAATAGCCAGACAAAGATACCGGTCCATAGAGCATTTGCACCGATTAAAATCGCCATAAACGTCGTGCCCAGCAACAATGGCAGATTTTCCAGTGAGTTCATAAACGTGCGATGGGCTCGAAATACAAAAGCGTCATGACTCAGTTCTTCAGCAATTTTGCCGGGAATTGCACCAGCTTGCGAGGCTTTGCTTTTGCTGGCGATAAACCATTGAATAAGCAGGGTCAGCAAAATAATAAACAAGCCGGAGAAGGTCAGATGATACATGTTTGCTAATGTCATTTTTTTGAAGTCTCTTCTTTATATCAGCCGGATGATGGATGGATTTATGAATCCCATCAACGCCAGCTTAACATTGATTGTTTGCATCAGGCGGTCACTATGAATGGTGAAAAAACGCTGTTACTCAGACATCATCTGAATGTCAGCGCCTTCAAGCCGGGCGCGAGTGAATAATGCCTTAGCTTCAACGGTATTCAGTCGAACACCATACGCTGCGTAAGGGAAATCAGTCAGTGGGGCACGGTTTTCATTGAAAAATGGCCACTGTTTATTTTTCCGG
>NZ_DCSO01000016.1:11648-17218 GCF_002325665.1 Methylophaga sp. UBA1464 | reverse complement strand
TAGGTTTCGACAAAACTGGTTAACGCGATCACACCTTGTTGTCCGTTTTGTTGATTCACTATCCATGGCCCTCCGGAATCACCTCTTGTTGGCATAGGTAAGGTAAATTGATAACGTTCATTTTCCACCCGATTCATGGCTAGCAGGGCGGAGGTTGAGCTGATTACGGCATATTTTGCCAGAAACTGCGCGCGAAATTGCAGGTGCAGTAGG
This sequence comes from Methylophaga sp. UBA1464, assembly GCF_002325665.1. NCBI lineage: Bacteria > Pseudomonadati > Pseudomonadota > Gammaproteobacteria > Thiotrichales > Piscirickettsiaceae > Methylophaga > Methylophaga sp. UBA1464. Next base: position 17,005 of record NZ_DCSO01000016.1, on the reverse strand, counting down.
GGGTCAAGCTGTTCGTAGATTTCAGGTACAAAGTGGTAGAAGTCATCTTCTGCAGATAAGACGGTTTTGTTCGCACAACGAGGGACATTAATGTCGGCATCGTTAATTCCTCGGCCATACCCACATACCAGAACTTGTGGGCTTTCAAGTGAGTTGACGATTGGAATGGCTGCAATCCCTTCAGGCGCGTTTCCGTCAAATATCAGTACGGCCAGATCGGTGGCCAGATTGCGTTCAATTTCATTAAAACGGGTGTAAAGCGCCGCACGTAATACGGGTACCGGCTTGCCTAAAAATATCTTAACAACCGGGATTCGCGTGTTGGGGGTTAATTTAGAGTCACGCAAGCAGTGAGCAACCGTTAATACGGTCAGTGGCTGAGTACCTACTACTACAGAACTGCATTCGTCCTGTTCCGTAACCTGACTGTTGGTGCCGCCATACCATTTAAGTTGCTCAATATGAATCTGGCCCGTTGAAACAACGTCAATCGGTGTTGGTTCACCATGAATAACGCCATAGGCGGGCATCATGATAAAACAACCCAAAACCACTTTGAAAAAATCCAGCATTCAAACAACCCTCCTGAAAACGGAAAGTCAGATTCAAACGGTTATAAAGCAGAAGGCAGTTTTTTCAGTCGAAAGTTCGGCAGGCTGTTGTAATAGTAAGGTAAATGAACCTCACCCCATTATCATATTGGATGTTGATAATGGGGCGAACCAATTGGAGTGAGGAATGTGCAGCTGAATCAACAAGCCCTGGATCAAGGTGAACATTCGCCAATCCGCTCGCCAGAATAATCAGTTTTCATATTTACCGGACCTATTGGGGTGTTCATCTCACTGGTCATTTTGCCCTCAATGCGATTACCTTTAAAGTTGGCATAACCCTTAAAAATGGTTGTCATACCATCCATATTGCAGCTCGCAGCGTAATCAACTCGGTCACGTTTGATATCTGATTGCGTAATATCACATTCCTCAGGCATATTGATGACGTCTTGCCCCTTGTCCAGCTGTGCCTGGGTCAGGCATTCCTGATTGCTGGCCGTTTGAGGCGGGAAATTCATAGGGCCTTCCATGGTGGTGGTGCTGGTGTATTCCCAAAGGCCGGGTTGCAGGTTGGGCGTTTCTGCCAAAGCGGTGGCAGAGATTGAGAACAGACTGGCTATTAATACGGAAAATCGAGTGAGAGATTGCATAATCTGGTTTCCTGAATATTTGGAAAGGATTGCTGAATAAAGCCAACAGATTGAATCTTGCCTGTGACTGATATGGAGTGCAACTGGCAAGCGATAAAACCGGACTGAAATTAACGTTATATGAGCAATAATTGAGCGTAGGCAATAAAGTGGAGCATCTCAAACTCAACCAAATCATCTGGCAAGTGGTCGCTATGATTCCTGAGGGAAAAGTTGCAACTTATGGTCAGATTGCTCGGATTTGCGGTTATCCGGGGCATGCACGTTATGTGGGAACTACACTAAAGCAACTTCCGGATGACTCTGATTTACCCTGGCATCGCGTGATTAATGCCAAAGGTGAAATCGCGTTTCCGGTGGGCAGTGATGGCTACCAACGGCAACGAAAATTACTGGAAAACGAGGGCGTGCAGTTTAAGCAAAATAAAATAAAATTGTTGGATTATCGTTGGGAATAGTGGCAGTCAGATGATTGTCACTGCTGCTTTTGCCATTGTTTAATAGATTGTTCGGCCTGCCGGATTTCGTTTTCAGACATTTTTTTGAGTAATACGGCTTTAATATGCTGAAGATCTTCAGCACCATTTTGTTCCGCTAAAGACCACCACATATACGCCATTTGATAATCCTGCATTACCGCCAGGCCTTGATAGTACATATTCCCCAGGTTGCTTTGCGCCTCGGCGTAACCCTGATTTGCCGCAAGTTGCATCCATTTAATTGATTCGGGATGATTTTGTTCAACCCCTTGGCCCAATTTGTACATGATGGCGAGATTAAATTGGGCTGGAGCATAGTTGTTCTCAGCAGCATGGCGAAACCATTTTGCTGCCTGGTGATAATCCTGTTCGACGCTTTGCCCGTTGAGATAAAGAAACCCCAGTGTATTTTGGGCAATAGCATCGCCCTTGCTGGCGGCACTTTTGCATTTTTCTAAATAGGCTTCTTGGGTCAGTGGTACAGATTTGGTCACAATGCTTTTCCGAAGGAGTTCAACACGAACGCTATGATAGCAGCTCGCGGTTTCAACAGAAGAAATCTCAACGACGTACGCTGACTGCTTTCCAGAAATGGCGAGACCAGTAGCTGTTGTCCATATTGGAAATCATTACACCACGTGTTGTTGAGGCATGCAGGAATTTGTTCTCTTCCAGATAAATTCCGACATGGCGGCCATTGCGAAAGAACACCAGGTCGCCGGGTCGCAATTGTTGCCGGTTAATGCGTTGCCCCATACGCGATTGCTGTTCAGTGGTTCGCGGCAAATCCATACCGAATACATCACGAAATGTCACTTGAACAAAAGCCGAACAGTCGATGCCTGAACGATTGACTCCGCCAATACGATAAGGCGTGCCTTGCCATGCTTCATGCTGTTGATAGAGCAGTAGCATGGCCTGTATTTCATCGTAATAGTGAGCCTCATCTGCTGGTTTGGGGAACTCCGCTCTTTCTGGTGTTTTTGTGAGACCAGACGGAGTTGTTCCACAAGCTGAAAGCATGGCGAACATTGGCAACAAAAATAAGCATAAGCGCCAATGTGGCGTGATGAAAATCAAGTGTTTTGTTCTGGTCATTAGTTTTTATGGTGTTAGTTTCTTAATTATTCAAACAGATTAAAACCCATAAAGTTCTGCCGTTACAGGTTATTTTCATGATTTTCAAAGTAATAACAAAAAAAGGACATCAGTAACTTTTGTCAGCTAAGCTGGCGTTAGCTTAGACAAGAAGCAGATGGCAGTATTTTTGACTTATATGCTTCCCTGGCCAGAGATAATGTATACAGGTAATCCGCTAATAGTTAACATGGTAATAAAATTGCCATGAACTTTCAGTAAGTTATTAACTACCAATGCTCTATCTGCTGTTAATACATAGCCAGCTTGATAATTAATGACTTGATTATAAGGTGATTACATGACGGACCAAATTTCTGAGTTAGTACTCATTATCCTCATTGCAGGGGCGACTCTGGCGTTGTTCTCTAGTAATAGTCGATGGCGTTTTTTAGAGGATAATAAGTGGGATAATGAAATAACGGCGCTGACGATTGTTACCCTGATAAGTATGGTTAGCCTTCCCCTGATTGATGCCACGTTGCCATGGTTGGAATTTGCCGATTTGCGGTATTATGACGAAATTGCGTGGTTTGGTGTTCTGAGTGGCAGTTTGGGGATATGGCTGTTGTACAGAGCGGTTCGTGATTATAGTGCTCCCGCTAATTACCAGAAAAAACTGGTTGCCAAAGGGATTTACCGATACATACGTTATCCCTTTTATTCCGCGCTTTTAGTCCTGGCATTAACGCAATTATTGTTATCGCAGAATTGGTTGGCCGGAGTGGCAGGGTTAATGACTTTTGTATTGGTCTATTGCTTGAGAGTACCTCGGGAAGAAGAAGATGGGCTGGAGAAATACGGGCATCATTATCTTGATTATATGTCTCAGACGGGTGATATATGGCCGCGGCTCCCTTTAAAACATCAGGATTGAACATCGTTATGGAAAACATTTATGCTTAATATTCGCCCCCTTTCTGCTGAGCATTTAGCCACCCTGATGGAAACGGCTACTGTGATCGAAAAGGACAAAAAAGGACCTAAAGTGGCCGTACTAGCTGATGGCCAATTTTTAAAGTTTTTTTATCGTAAACGGTTTTTTAACAGAGAATTGCTGGCGCCGGCAGCGGTTAAATTTGCCCGTAACGCTCATCAATTAGAACAGCTTGATATCCCAACGCTGAAAGTGAAGGCATTGCATCGCATTGTAGGTGAATCACACACTGTTGCTATTTACTCCCCTTTGGCAGGCCGTACTTTACGAGACATTGTTAAATCCAATGAAGCCGATGCAAATCTGATGTACCGCTTGGGTGTGTTTTTAGCCTTGGTGCAGCGCCGGGGAATTTATTTCCGCTCAATCCATCCCGGAAATATTATTGTCAATGAAATGGATTTTGGCCTTATCGATATTCTTGATATGCGTTTTCAATCCTGGTCTTTAAGTCGTTGGGCCAGACGTCGCAACTGGCGGCATTTTTTCCGGTATCCACAAGAATGGGTAAATCATGGTGATTTGATTGAAGCGCTCATCAAAGGCTATCGTCATTCTGCTGATTTGCCTTTGCGTGAACTGAGCTGGATAGATCGTATCGTTGGCAGAGTCATCTCAACCTAGGACTAGGTTATCTTTCAGCCTTTAAGTTGTCAGTCATTTGCGGGTATTTTTGCGTAAAATGCCCGTCCATGACAATCAATAACGAACTTTCCAATCAGTATGACGTAATCATTATCGGCGCCGGTGCCGCCGGGTTGATGTGTGCTATTGCTGCCGGACAACGCGGTCGACGGGTGTTGGTACTTGAGCATGCCAATAAGGTGGGTAAGAAGATACTGATGTCTGGTGGTGGTCGCTGCAACTTTACAAACATGTATTGCAGCCCGGAGAACTTTATCTCCAATAATCCGCACTTTGTGAAATCAGCACTCAGTCGTTACACCCCATGGCATTTTATCGAGATGGTTGAACGTCATCAGATTGCCTATCACGAAAAGAAACTGGGGCAACTGTTTTGTGATGAGTCTTCGAAAGATATCGTGCAGATGTTAGTCACCGAGTGTGAGTGGGCCGGGGTAACCATCAAGACCAATACGCCGGTTAAGGTGCTGGAAACTGCCGGACAAAAGTTGGTTGAAACGTCAGAAGGTAAATTGCAATGTGCATCTCTGGTCATTGCGACGGGTGGCTTATCGATCCCTAAAATGGGGGCGACAGGATTTGGTTTTGAACTGGCCCGCAGGCTCAATATTCCGCTGTTACCCACGCGGGCGGGTTTGGTTCCCGTAGTACTGGATGACCACAAACTTAAACCGCTGGCTGAATTAAGTGGTATTTCCCTGGACTCCATCACCGAAACAGATACCTGTTCGTTTCGTGAGAATATTCTGTTTACCCACCGTGGTTTAAGTGGCCCGGCAATATTGCAGGCATCCAGTTATTGGCAGCCCGGGGAAGTGTTGAAAATAGATATGTTTCCCGGAATCGAGTTAACCGCTTATTTAATGGAAATGCGTCGTGAAAAATCCAAAACGGCTCTGAAAACCATACTGGCCGAAAAACTGACCCGCCGCGTCGCACAGCTTTGGTGTGAGAT
>NZ_DCSO01000016.1:8737-11586 GCF_002325665.1 Methylophaga sp. UBA1464 | reverse complement strand
GTGAGCAATGGATTGAAGACAAACCTGTTGGTCAGCTTTCCGATGCTGATATTGAACAGATTGTTGCGCATTGCCAACCCTGGACAGTTAAACCTTCGGGTACCGAAGGTTATCGAACCGCCGAGGTGACACTGGGAGGTATTGATACCAATGCTCTGTCTTCCAAAACCATGGAAAGCAAGGAGCATCCGGGATTGTATTTCATCGGTGAAGTCGTTGATGTTACTGGACATTTGGGTGGGCACAATTTCCAGTGGGCCTGGGCTTCAGGCCATGCAGCCGGGCAATTTGTTTGAGTAGGCATTAAGCCTCAGTAAATTCAATAATACCAAGCGAGGAGAGATTACTGACAATGGCAACAGAAATTCTTCCACATCTGATGTTTGATGGCGATGCGAAACAAGCCATGTTGTTATACGTAGAGCTGTTCCCCGATTCTGAAATTATCGAATCAACCGAATATACTTCTGGTGAAAATAAAGGCAAATTACAATTTGGCAGGTTTTCGTTAAACGGGCGAACCTTTAATTGCATTGACAGCCCAGTCAAGCATGACTTTGACTTTACCCCGGCGTTTTCAATCTTTGTGAACTGCGAATCAGTTGACGAACTCAGCACCCTATTTAAAACCCTTGCCGAAGGCGGTCAGATTCATATGCCGCTGGATAATTATGGCTTCAGTCAGCAATTTGGCTGGTTACAAGACCGTTTTGGTGTTTCATGGCAGCTGAATTTCCCCTGAAAGTGCACCGTACACGATTCAGCTATTTGAATAATCGTGCATATTCCGCTTCCAGTGTTGTATGGGTAGCCCAAAACGGTGGGGGTGTTTGATTATTAAGCTGTGCCAGAAGAAATTCCAGATGCACATGCCAGCCTCCCGCTACAGAAAGCTTTTGTTCCGATTTAAGCAAGCGGGAGTGGGTGACGGTTAACCGAACTTTATCGCCATGCTCGGTTAATTGAAAACGCACCTCGGAGTTTTCATTGTCTCCCATCGGCCAGGTATAGCTGAGTAAAAACGGCGGGTCACAAGCCGTTATATTGCCTCTAACAATATGTTCACCGCCATAGTCGGCATATTTTTCAGGTGGCAGATCTCCAGCGGTGGTCAATGAATTATTGTTGAATACCAACGTCACTTCACCACCCATTTCCAGCTCCATGGGACCTGCAGCCAGCCATTTTTGCCGTAACTCAGGCTCAGTCAAATAACGCCAGACACGCTCAATCGGGCCAGGCAATGTTCGTTCAATCTGTAATGTGTCAGGGGTAATTAATTCACCATAAATGTTGGACATCACATTGACTCCTTATGAGATTAATTTGACTCTGGTTTACTAAGCAACTGCTCCAGCGTATCCAGTTGCTGATTCCAATAGCGCTGGTAATGCTGTATCCATTCAAGGCCGCCATGCATCGGTGCTGCATTCAGTTCGCAGATATGACTCCTGCCTTGCACTTTGCGATTAATTAAACTTGCCTGTTCCAGAACCCGAATATGTTTCGAAGCCGCTGCCAGTGACATATCAAACGGTTCGGCAAGCTCACCGATCGACCGGCTTTGCAAAGCCAGAGCCTGCAACATTGAGCGCCGTGTTGGATCAGCCAGAGCATGAAATAAAGTATCTAAATTTGTCGCGTTATATTTAACCATGAGGTTTAATATCCTCTCATTATTAATTATTGTCAACCATTTGGTTTAATAATGTGCTAAACCACTGTTATGGATGGAGTTTTGTGATAGGTTCGGTGAAAATAATGCTTGCGGTAAAGTGTAAACTGTGAAATATTTCACAAAAAATATAAGAGATGCGAATGATGCGTATCACTTTATCTCCAGTCAATGCAGCTTGAGCCCAGATGGTTACTAACGTTGTATTTTGTCTTAATAGCGGGCTTTCAATGCCTGGACTTTATCGCTTTGTCCCCCCATTTCCCAATGCTGTCTGTTTGGAAGAGTCATCTCCAGTGATATTTTTCCCGACCTTTGAAAAGGAGTTCAGCCCATGAATCCAAGAAAACTCAGCCTGATTCTGATGCTGGCGGGTATGGTCATTTTGCTGATATCGCTGGTGTGGTTTTTTGCAGCCTACGCATCCACTCTGGATACAATGAGTCGTTATGGCAATAAAGATGTCATCACGCAAATGATGGCGTGCATCTATTCCTCGCCACCGATTTGCCGTGGAGCGGCGGCATTAAGCGATGGTCTTTCCTACAGCCCTATGATTTTCTGGCTGGGAATCCTCTTGTTACTGGCTGGGGTGGTCGCGTTTTTTTCGCTGAATAAGCAAATAAAGCAGTCGCCAGATTTTGATGATCGGGTTGGAGAGAACCTGAGCAGTGACAAACTATTAGGCTTTATCGCTAAGGAAAAATATACACGTTACAGCTATATACTGTTTCTGGTGGGCGCTGCAGGGGGGGTATTATTGCCGCCACTGGCGGTAGCTGCTTTGTTGGGATTTATATTGGCCATGCTGGGATATTTTGTCTGTTCACAACAGTTAACCAGTTTGGATAAAAACCATCTTGCAGTGCTCAGTGTGGTGTACATCGCTTCAACGCTACTGCTTTTAATGACCATTGGCAGTGCGTTGTTTCTGTTGGTGGCGTTGCTACAACTTGGGTTGTATTACATCGGTTTTAATAGCTATCGGTTTGGTCGGGTTATCAAAGTCAATAATCTGAAAGATGAGGTTGTACTGGCTTTTAAACCTATACGTGATCGGTTTTCTCATGGAGAGAAAAGCTGATTTTGTCTTCCTGAACTTCTGACTTTATGAGGTAATGTTATGAAAACCACACTCACTCTGCTCAACAATATTAAGTCGGCAGGCTGGAGC
>NZ_DCSO01000016.1:7943-8659 GCF_002325665.1 Methylophaga sp. UBA1464 | reverse complement strand
GTTAAGTCCTTTATTGTTAGCGATAACACTCACTGCCTGTGGTTCTGATTTTCAGGAAGGAGCCTATGTCGATGCACAATATGGTACAGGTTATGAGTTTAATGCCGATGGTCAGGGACAGCTGATTGGAGGAGTACCTGGTGCCTATAGTTTTACCTATGAGGTCGACAGCAATGAAGTGGTGACTTCCGGCGATATCAATCTCACTTTCAAACGCATTGATGACAAAACCCTGGAACGACCTGATGGGACTCGGCTGACCTTGAAAGAAGAATAAGCCATTTACCATTAATACGGCTGGAAAGAACTTATCAGAACACAGGTGTATTGATTTGAGGGTGTTTATTTTTCTCAAATCGATGTATTTGCCAGACAAAGAAAATGCCCGTGATCATCACAGCGGCCGCCATCCACATGGAGGACAGGTAATTACCTGTCAGTGTCGACAGATAACCCGCCAGAGCGGGTGCGATAAGTTGGGCTATACCGTAACTTATGGTCAGTTTTGCCATAGCCTTTGCCGGGTTATGAGGAAATTTGTGCCCGACATAAACCAGCATGAGGCTGACAATCCCGGCAAAGGTCGCTCCAAATATCAAAGCGCCTATCAGGTTGAAAAAAAACGATTCACTGACAAGCGGAATCAGAATTGATAGGAGAATCATCACATAGGCTGTCATGATGGCTCGGGTTTCACCAATGCGTTCTGCCACTTT
>NZ_DCSO01000016.1:6303-7915 GCF_002325665.1 Methylophaga sp. UBA1464 | reverse complement strand
TGCAGGATGGAACTGCCGCAATACCCAACATCACCCAGATTAAACTGCCTTTGCCCGACAGGCTTGGCATGCCTTCCAGTATCGCTACAATGAAAGTGGCGCTGATAACATAACCCACACCAGCACAGGCATAAGCGGCAATCATCAAACGCATCCACTTTGAATTAGGCGCAGCAAAATCAGCTGATGGAGTGTGTTGTAGAGCAGGGGCAGGCATCAGAAACCAGGCGGGCAAAAAAAACAAAATACCAAATAACCCCATAACCAGCCATTGCTCAGCCCAATTGTAATAAGGCGTTATCAACACAATAACAATACCGGGTATCGCTATACCCAGCCCCAGCCCTGAAAAATGAATTCCCAATGCGGATTTGTAGCCGTTTTGTTTCAGCCAGCCCATCACAAAGCCGGCGGCGAGAATAATCCCTGCGGTGCTGGTAAGGCCACCAATAAATCGCAAAATACTCCATAAAACGATATCGGTGGTGACGGCCATTAATATCGTACTTAATACGGCCAGAACAAGATTGATGCGATAAAACAGAAACTTGGTTTTGAGGCTGGTTAAAAACGAAATCAGCACCACACCAGACAGGTAACCGATGTAATTAAATGTTGCCAACCAGCCACCGCTGAGTTTATTCAGTGACGTTTCGGTTAACATGATCGGTAAAAAAGGCGTATAAGCAAACCTGGCAATTCCCACCGTCAGGATTAATGCACAGATACCAGCCAATATCACCTGATAGCGTGGCGAAAGTTGCAACCAGTTTGCGTTCATAAAAAATATGACCTGAGTGAAAATCCGTCCTACGTTTTACCATAAGTTTTCACACGCTGCGTTGTTGTGAAAAATGTATCCAATAAACTTGAGAGATTTAAAGTAAAGGATTGCCATCCTGTCTGTTAATCCCCACTTAATTCCATCCAGCTAGTCTTATGAACCAACCGTCTAACGGAGTTATCAATGAAGAAATTTATCATCCCTGTTTTGTTACTTTGTATCGGCTTCGGAAGTTACTGGGCGATAGCTGAACAGCAGGAGCCCGAAGTTATAAGCTATATCAAAGAACAGGGTGTCACCATTATCGACAGTTTTGACGCACCTGCCGGGTTGACCGGTTATGCCGCCAATATTCAAGGTCAGCCGATGAGCATTTATCTTACCGAAGACAAACAGTATGCGTTGATTGGTAATCTGATAAATGCACAGGGCGACGATTTGGGCGAAGAGGCTCTGTATGAACTGGTCAGCGCTCCACAGAATGAAAAAGTCTGGCAAACACTGGAACAGGCGAAATGGATCCAGGATGGGCCACAAAACGCCAAACAGATTATTTACACCTTTACTGATCCATATTGTCCGTATTGCCAGCGATTACGCGAAACTGCCGAGCCATATATTGCATCGGGTGAGGTGCAGTTCCGTCATATTATGGTAGGCATACTGCAGGAAAACAGCATTGAAAAATCGGCATCAATTTTAGCCGCTGAATCCCCGGAACAAGCCTTGCAGCAGCATATTCAACATTCTGGAGATTCGGCTAAAAATACGGATGAACAAACATCAGCCGAGGGTAAACGGCGGGTTGAGGAAAATAATCTGTTGATG
>NZ_DCSO01000016.1:0-6219 GCF_002325665.1 Methylophaga sp. UBA1464 | reverse complement strand
GTTGATGGAACAGTTGGGGTTAATGGCGACCCCGACCAGTGTTTATAAAGATCAAAACGGTCATGTACGACTGGTGGAAGGCATGCCGATGGGTGACGAAATCAGCAGGATGTTTGGTCAATGATGTCGATTAATCTCGGTCCATTTTCCTTGCCACTGGAGCCGTTGCTGTTATTTGGCAGTGCGCTTATCGGGATTCTGGTGGCCTCAATTCTGTCCAGAAAAAATCAAGGTTCGGTGACTGATCCGTTGTTAATGATGTTGCTATTCGGGTTGGTGATTGGGCGTATCGTGTTTGTCATCAAATTTGCTGATCAATACGACTCAGTCTGGCAGATGCTGGATTTCCGTGATCGTGGCGTGGATTGGATTTCCGGGACGATAGCGATGGTGCTGTTTTTGCTTTTGCAAATCAAACGTCTGTCACAGCAACGTATGGCTTTATTCGGTGGCGCAGTCTCAATTTTACTGTTTTTTTCAGCCTCTTCGCTGCTGTTAAATTTAGGTGGTGATCAGGTTGTCATGCCTGAAATTGCTGTAGAACAGCTTAATGGCGAAGCAATATCTCTGAATCAACTCACTGAAAATAATGTGACGGTGGTGAATTTATGGGCCAGCTGGTGCCCGCCATGTCAGCGTGAAATGCCTGCCTTTCAAAAATTACAACAGCAGTATCCTGATATCCGGTTTGTGATGCTCAATCAGCAGGAATCGCTGGAAAAGGTTGAGGCGTTTCTCGCTGAAAATGACTTGAAATTTGAGCATGTTTTACTGGATAAAACAGGAAAAGTCGCAGATGCCTTCAATGCTTATGGTTTACCTGTCACGTTGTTTTTCGATCAGCAGGGAATGCTGATGGAGAGTCATATGGGGGAGGTATCTGCGGCAAGATTAACGGCAACGTTAAAAAAGATAACAGAGTAATCAGCAAGTCATTCTGACCCGGTTAAATGTATATTTTATGGAGCTATTTATGGACCTGCAACTCGAAAATAAAATCGCTTTAGTCAGCGGCAGCACGGCGGGCATTGGTTTTTCCATTGCAAAAGCACTGGCAGATGAAGGGGCCAATGTAATCGTCAATGGACGTTCGGAATCCTCCGTCAAACAGGCTGTTGAATCATTAAAAACAACTGCAAAAGGCACTCTGCATGGATTTTCTGGGGATCTGTCTCTGGCATCTGAAGCGGAAAAATTAACTCAGCAATATCCCCGCGTAGATATTCTGATTAATAACCTGGGTATCTTCGAGCCAGTGCCGTTTGAAGATATTCCGGACGAAGACTGGCTGCGCTTTTTTGATGTGAATGTACTCAGTGGTGTGCGATTGACGCGGGCCTATNNAGCGATGAAACAGCAAAACTGGGGCCGGGTAATTTTCATTTCCAGTGAAAGCGGAGTGCAGATCCCTGAAGAAATGATTCATTATGGCATGACCAAAGCGGCTCAGATAGCCATTGCCCGTGGTCTGGCCGAACAGGTTGCCGGTACCAATATTACGGTGAATTCTGTATTACCCGGGCCAACACGCTCACGAGGTGTCGAAACTTTTGTGACGGATCTCGCCGCCAAAGAAGGTCAAAGTCTCGAAGCCTTTGAAAAAGACTTTTTTGAACATGTCAGACCCACTTCTTTGATTAAGCGTTTCGCCACCACGAATGAAGTCGCTTCAATGGTCTGTTATCTATCCAGCCCATTAGCTTCGGCCACAACGGGTGCCGCTGTTCGTGTTGATGGTGGGGTTATTAAAAGTGCTTTTTAAGTATTCAACATGACCGGAATGAGTTATTCGTGGATTTTTTTGAGTTTTTATTTTTAACAAGAGATTTTTATGACAGCGTTATTTACTGAGTTTTCGCTAAAAGATGTGACATTACGCAACCGCATTGCGGTACCCCCGATGTGTCAATACAGTGCTAATGATGGATTGACCAATGACTGGCATCTGGCGCATTACACCCAATTAGCCCGTGGCGGTGCGGGGCTGGTGATCGTTGAAGCGACGGCAGTTAGTCCCGAAGGAAGAATAACGCCAGGATGTACTGGCATCTGGAATGACGCCCAGGCAGAAGGCATGGCAAAAATTGCTTCAGCCATTAAAAAAGCAGGTGCTTGTCCAGGCATTCAGATAGCACATGCGGGACGTAAAGCCAGCGCCAATCGTCCATGGGAAGGCGATGACCATTTAGCGGATGATGATCCGCAAAGCTGGCAAACCATAGCGCCTTCTGCCGTTGCATTTGGTGCCAATTTGCCCAAAGTCCCCAAAGCCATGACATTGGAGGATATCGAGCGGGTTAAGGCTGATTTTGTTGCCGCTGCCAAACGTGCGAGAGCCGCAGGCTTTGAATGGCTGGAATTGCATTTTGCGCATGGTTATCTGGCACAAAGCTTTTTTTCAGTTCATTCCAATCAACGCGACGATCAATATGGAGGCGATTTGGCCGGTCGTAGCCGATTCTTATTGGAAACATTACAGGCGGTACGTGACGTCTGGCCAGAAAATCTGCCATTAACTGCTCGTTTCGGGGTGATTGAATATGACGGCCGTGATGAAGAAACGTTGAGTGACTCTATCCATCTGACCCGCCAATTTAAACAAACAGGTCTGGATCTACTCAGTGTCAGTATTGGGTTTTCCACCCCTGATGCAAATATTCCCTGGGGACCGGCATTATTGGTACCGATTGCCGAACGAGTGCGGCGTGAAGCTGAAATGCCAGTCGCTTCAGCCTGGGGTATTGATGAACCTGACACGGTGAACCAGGTTATTACGGATCAACAGCTGGATCTTGTTATGGTGGGACGAGCCCATTTAGCCAATCCTCATTGGCCATACCTTGCAGCTAAAACCTTAAAAATTGCTGATCCTGCCTGGGTGTTACCGGCACCTTATGCACATTGGTTATCGCGTTATCATGCTCCAGAGAGTTGAACATTAAACAAGCGCCAGCAATGCAATGATCTCTAAAATAGGAAACACCGAAATTCAGCCCTACCATAAAGGCAGTTGCCATTGTGGTGAGGTTGAATTTGTTGTGCATTTGCCAAATGGTATTGAAGATCCTCGTCGTTGTGATTGTTCCATGTGTCGGAGAAAGGGCGCTATCGCAGCGTATGTTACGATGTCTTCCCTGCAAATTACCAAAGGGGCCGATAAGCTCTCTTCGTATCAATTTAATACCATGACGGCCAAGCATTATTTTTGTTCGATTTGTGGCATTTATACCCATCACCAGACCCGAGCAAATCCCGACTTCTTTGGCTTTAATCTCGCCTGTCTGGAAGGGGTGAATCCTTTTGAGTTGGGTGAGGTTAGAGTTAATGACGGAATTAACCATGTCTCAGATAAACGTTAACGGAAATTATTTTGCCAAATCCGTTTACTCAGCGTAATTTGCTGCTACGCAATTCATCTCTCAACACATAATCAGGATCTCACTTGCTAAGCTACCGCCATTCCTTTCATGCTGGCAACTTTGCTGACGTGCTCAAACATATTGTCTTAATTGAGATTTTGCAGCACCTCGGTAAAAAAGAAAAAGCCTTTGACTACATAGACACCCATGCTGGGGCTGGCCTTTATCATCTGGCTTCAGCTCATGCTGAGAAACTACAGGAATACCAGAATGGTATTGCTAAATTAAAGGTGGCTGACTGGCCGGAACTGGCCACGTATTTTGCTGTGATTGATGCTGTTAACTCTGGTAAATCGCTGGAGTATTATCCTGGTTCTCCGTTTATTGCTCTGCATTGTATGCGGCGTCAGGATCGGACCTGGTTGTATGAGTTGCATCCCGAAGATGCCGGTCTTTTATTACAAAATACCCAAAAAGTGAAGCGGGCACGGGTGATGCGTGAAGATGGTTTAAAAGGCTTATTGTCTTTATTGCCACCGGTTTCACGACGTGGATTGGTATTGATTGATCCATCTTATGAAATCAAATCTGATTACGATTTGGTATTTCAAACAATCGAAAAAGCTTATGCAAAATTCCCTACTGGCAGCTATGCCATCTGGTATCCAGTGGTTGAACGAAGTCGAATCACTCGCCTGGAAAAACAATTTAGTAAAAGTGGCATCAAAAATATTCAACGTTTTGAGTTAGCGGTCACTGCCGATTCTGACGAGCGCGGCATGACCGCATCGGGCATGATCGTGATTAATCCCCCTTGGCAGTTAATGGAAACGATGAACAAGTTATTGCCAAAGCTGACCAATAAATTGGCGGTTGATAGCGGCGCTTTTTATAAATCAGAAATACTGGTAGCAGAATAATCCCCACAGACATAATCTGCATTAAAGTCTGTGTTAAGCACTCATGTCATGATAGCGCCAGATTCAGTATTACGGATTTGCAATCACCATGAGTCATTCGGTTATCTACAGAAAACCCCATGGCAAAACGTTCAGTTATCGTTATGCCAATGGTAAAACAGTTAAGAACGCCGCCTTAAAACGCTGGATAAAAAGTCTCGCTATTCCACCTGCATGGGAAGAGGTTGAAATTCAGCAGGATCGCGATGCCAAAGTTATAGTGACTGGACGGGATAATCAGGGCCGAAAACAATATATCTATAATCCGAACTGGGTCGAAACGGCCAGCGAACAGAAGTTCAAACGCATTTTGCGATTTGCCGAACAATTGGAAACCATGCGGCGGGTAACCGGGCAACATATCCAACGAAAACCGATTGATCAAATCACCGTGCTCGCCTGCATGACCCGAATGCTGGATGATGCGTTTTTCCGACCAGGCAGTGCCAGCTATACCCGGCAAAACCATACGTATGGTTTGACCACATTGCGGGCAAAACCCTGGGTTATTTTCGTCGCCAATTTAAACGTTACCGTGGGAAATTTCTCAGTCTGGATGAAAAAGCGACGATGAAATTATTAACCGCATTAATCAAATCATAAAAATTCTTACGTTTACTGCAAATTGAACCGTTAGCAGGACAACCGGCACGCTATATATTTGTACTTGATTGCTGCTACTATTCGCCTGAGTTCTTTGTAAGAAGGACTAAACGATTACACCGACTTCAATTAAGAAGATAAACGAGTCTAATCAATTCATTAGCTGTGAAGACTTAACGCAAAGGAGAGAGCGAATGGACGGTTTTTATGCAGCGTGGCAACCACGTGTATTGAGTATTCTGCGAATCGTGACTGCATTTATGTTTATGCAGCATGGTGGACAAAAATTATTTGGATTTCCGGCACCACAACGTTATGAATTTGATTTGTTTACGCTATCCGGTGTTGCCGGTGTATTGGAAATCGTTGGTGGCTTTTTGATCCTCATCGGCCTTTTCACCCGGCCGGTAGCGTTTATTTTGTCGGGACAAATGGCCGTGGCCTATTTTATTGCCCACGCGCCGCAGGCATTCTGGCCATTGCTCAATAATGGTGAGCTAGCGGCATTATTCAGTTTTATCTTTTTGTACCTGTTTGTTGCTGGCGGTGGTGCCTGGAGTGTAGATAGCCTTCGCAAACGTCACCCATAAACCAGATATATAAACGAATACGTTTAGGGGGATTTTCAACGTCATCCGACTGAAACGGCAGGGATGAGTATGATAAGTACAAAAAAGCCCGTTGTATCGAACAACGGGCCTTTTGGGATGTAATGAGGCTTTTTAGAAGTTTTGGAATAAAGCTAATGCAGCAGCATATTCTTCACTGTTTTCATCCAGCTCCACCACGCTTATACCGGTATCAATGCCCAGTTTCTGGAAAGACAATACTTTATCCCTTGTGTTTGGATCCAACGCTTTACTGGTATTAAAGTAGCTTTGCAGGTTGGCGACCTGAACTACGTCAGTCAGATCGGGGCCGTTTTGACTATTACGATTAAGGTTTGCATGTTCAGCGGCGACGGTTATCAGATTTTCCGGAAAATCCCAGCTGCGCAAAATAGCTTCGCCGATTTTTGGATAAAGGTTGTCAATGAGTGTGTCCAGACGACGGGTATCTTCCAACAACTCAGGAGTGTCGGCGGCTTTCATCAGAATAGGCAGCGCACCTATCTCATGTATTAACCCCGCCAGCATTGCTTCATCATTCGCAATATTAGGCTGCTTGGAAGCAATGACCTGACTTGCGGCAGCGACCTCGATACTATGCTGCCAGAGGTCTCGCATACGTTTTTCCAACTTTTTATTGGTCGGACGGAACATCTGTTCCATCACCAGACTGGTCACCAGGTTACGAAC
>NZ_DCSO01000082.1:3863-7138 GCF_002325665.1 Methylophaga sp. UBA1464 | reverse complement strand
GTTGATGGAAAAAATCTCCTGCTTGAGCTTTTCCATCGCTTCTTGCCAACTGTCATCATTCAGACTATTGGCAAATTCAGCATACACGCCTGCTGTCCCGTTTTTCTTATGCTCAAGTAGCAGATTGGTGATACCACCGTATGCTGAAACAACAAATACACGATTGTAAATTGACTCGTTATGAACCGGTTTCAGAATAATATTGTCGCGCACCGCGACATAGTCGCTCATTGAGGTGCCGCCTATTTTTTCTACCGTATGAAATTGCATATCTACTCTCTGTTAATTCGTTGTACTCCGGACCAAACCGGAAAGGCTGCATTGCCTGTTATTCAGTTACTGCTTCAGCGTCTAGTTCATAGGCACCTTCAGCGTTGTGAACTTCTTTACCATTCAAAGGTGGGTTGAATACGCAGGCAAGGTGAAGTTCTTTAAATGCACGCAGGATATGGCGATCATGTTTATCCAGGTTGTATAAGGTTCCCGGTGTGATTTTGTAGACTTTGCCGTCATCCAGTGTTTCCACTTCACCTTCGCCACTGATGCAATACACTGATTCCAGATGATTCTGATAATGCATACGGAAATCGGCACCGGCATAAATTGTAGTGATATGGAATGAGTACCCCATATTGTCATCTTTCAATAACATACGGGTGCTTTCCCAATTACCATCCGGCGAAACGATACGACGAGAGGTTTGTTGTGCTTCTTGTAGTTGTCTGACAATCATGACTTGTCCTCTGTTAATTACTTGTAAAGTCCGGTGACCGAAAGATCAGTCACCGAATTAGAAAGATAAGTAGATCCCGGTTGATTAACTTGCTGCTTTGTTATCGGCCGCTTCAAACGTATCGGATTTACTGGCTTCGTCACTCACTGAGTAATCACCTTCAAAAAAGTCTTTTTCTTCCGGAATACTATCTGCCTTATCACACACTTCCTTAATGGCTTTCTCCAGAATATCGATACCTTTTTTCAGGTTTTCATCGGTAATTGTCAGTGGACAGAGAAATTTCACCACATGATCATCGGCACCACTGGTTTCGATAATCAAACCGTTCTGGAAACATTTACGGGTGATTTGACCCGCTAATTCGCCGCTGACGCAGTTGATGCCACGGAACATGCCCCGACCATGTGAGTTGAAGTTACCTTCGCCATATCTGGTCACAATAGCATCAACACGATCAGCAATATATTGACCTTTACGTTGTACTTCTTTGGCAAATTTATCGTCTTTCCAGAAATAGTCCAGCGCGGCTTTAGCAGTGACAAATGCGTGATTATTACCACGGAATGTACCGTTATGCTCACCCGGAGACCATTGATCAACTTCCGGTTTCATCAGTACTACAGCGAATGGCAGTCCATAACCACTCAATGATTTCGATAAGGTGACAATGTCCGGGTAAATACCCGCTTCTTCAAAGCTGAAGAACGTACCAGTACGCCCACAGCCAGCCTGAATATCATCGACAATCAGCAATACCTCATGGCGCTTGCAGATTTCTGAAAGGCTTTGTAACCATGTCATTGAAGCAGCGTTAATTCCACCCTCACCCTGTACAGTTTCAACAATTACCGCAGCGGGCTTATCAACACCACTGCTGGAATCCGATAACATCTTGTCGAGCAGGTTGGTGGTATCTACATCATCACCAAGATAGCCATCATAAGGAATACGGGTTGAACCGTGTAAAGCGATACCTGCACCACCACGATGGGTTGAGTTACCCGTCACCGATAATGCCCCCAGGGTTTGACCATGCCAGCCATTAGTGAAAGAGATAATATTTTCACGACCGGTTTTTTTACGGGCAATTTTTAATGCCGCTTCAACGGCATTGGTTCCGGTTGGACCGGTAAACATGACGATGTAATCAAGGTCACGGGGTTTTAGAATATTCTCGTTAAAACTTTCTAAAAACTCACCCTTGGCACGAGTGTGTAAATCCAGGCCTTGAGTAATACCATCACGTTGAATGTATTCGATCAGTTTCTCTTTAAATAACGGATGATTGTGACCATAATTCAGCGAACCGGCACCGGCCAGAAAGTCTATATATTCATTGCCGTCATCATCGTAAATCAACTCGCCTTGTGCCTTGTCAAATAAACGAGGGAACGCGCGGGCATATGAACGCACTTCTGATTCGATCTCTTCAAAAATTTTCATTCGCTTTTCTCTCCTGTGGAAATTTTGGTCATTGCTGACCTGAATTCATTATGGGTTAGGCAATTGGCTTGAATGGGCCAACTTTGACTAACATTTCAGTATCGTGTTGATTGGCAAAATGCTGATGACGATCAAACATAACACTACTGCTTATTTCGGTATCCAGCTTACGAGCCAGACTCTCAAATAACGCCCATGATGCTTTGTTATCCGGGGTTATTGTTGTTTCAATTCTTTTTATATCGCGGTTTTGTTCTCGCGAAAGAATCGCTTTTAACATTCTTCCGGCAAGCCCCTGACCTCGGGCTTTTTCGCCAACGGCTACCTGCCACACAAACAGTGTTTCAGGGCGTTTAGGAATGCGATAACCGGAAATAAAACCGACTAATTCATTGTCAAGAACAGCCGCAACGGCTGTTTCTGCAAAATGACTGCTTTGCAGTAAGTTGCAATACATTGAGTTGGTATCTAAAGGGGGGCACGCTGAAATGAGTTTATGCACATCTGCACCCAACTCTGCCGTTGGTTGCATCAACTCTATAGGTAAGGGTGCGGGTTTGGTTTGGGTCATATTTATAATCAACTCTAATGTTTATTACACTAAGCACTAAATGGCTTATAAAAAATAGAAATTGCCATCACATTTTTCATTAATCAATACAATCATACATTTATGACTTGCAGATGACAGAATCTAAATATATAGTACACTAAACAAATTAAAAGTCCAGACCACACAATGTCGCACAATTTAGTTTGATAACGTTGAAATTGGATGTAGTTTAAACCGGATTGTGTTTGAAAAGAGGTCTGCCCCAAGTTGAACCATTTGTAAAAAAACGTGGGAGAATATGCTGAATTCAATCCAAATTAATACTGAGACTATCGACGCGCTTGGACTAGACAAAGAGCAAAGGGAACACCTGTTGAATCACATTGAAGAAGTGCTTATTGCGTTACGCCGAGTTATCCGCGCTACCGATCTACATTCTAAATATCTGGCCAAAACCACCGGGCTGACGGCACCACAGATTCTCTTGTTACAAACCCTGCGAGATAAAGGGCAAGTCACCATCGGCGAACTGGCTCAGGAAAG
>NZ_DCSO01000082.1:3427-3817 GCF_002325665.1 Methylophaga sp. UBA1464 | reverse complement strand
CCGCCTGGAAAAACGTGGTCTGGTGTATCGTCAACGCTCACAAACAGATAAACGTAAAGTACATGCCTATCTGACCGAATCTGCTACCGAGACACTTAAAAGTGCACCAATTCCATTGCAGGATCGTTTTACCCGGGAATTCAGTAAACTGGATGAATGGGAACAGGCTATGATCATGTCTGCCTTAAAGCGTGTAGCACAAATGATGGATGCTCAGCATATTGATGCATCACCCGTTCTGGACATTGGTATGTTGGATCGTTATGGGGATGAGCAAGATGTCGTCAAAATACCGACCAGGCGTCGCTAAAGATTTTGCAGGCCCTGACCATTTTCTAATAAGCGTTCTATTTCACCCGCAGGAAGTGGTTTACTGTAATAATAACCTTG
>NZ_DCSO01000082.1:0-3345 GCF_002325665.1 Methylophaga sp. UBA1464 | reverse complement strand
TTTACTGTAATAATAACCTTGTAACTCTTTGCACCCCATTGTAGTTAGCATATCTACCTGCGCAATACTTTCAACCCCTTCTGCAATGGTTCTCAAACCAAGATTATCTGCAAGCTGGACAATAGTTCGGGCAATCGCCGCATCTTTGGGATTGTCAACGATTTCATCAACAAAGCTTTTATCAATTTTCAAGGTATTAATCGGAAAGTTTTTCAGGTAGCTCAATGAAGAATAACCGGTTCCGAAATCATCAATGGCCAGCCCTACCCCCATTGCTTTTAATGCGTTTAATAATGGGATTGTCTCCATCACATCTTTAAGCATCGCCGTTTCAGTTATTTCCAATTCAAGAGAGGCTGCTGGCAACCCTGAATTATTGAGACTTTGTCCAACCTGCTCCAGAAGTAACTGCTGATTAAACTGCATAGCAGACAAATTCACCGAAACACGCCATTGAACATCAAATTGTTGCTGCCATCCCCGGGTTTGCAAACAGGCCTGATTTAACACCCACTCACCAATAGCAATAATCAAACCGGTCTTTTCAGCCACGTCTATAAATACTAACGGACCCAACAGACCTTTTACTGGATGCAACCAACGCAGCAAGGCTTCAAACCCTATGATCTGCTTCGTTTGCACATCAATCTGCGGTTGGTAAAACAGCAGAAACTCATTACGTTCCAATGCTTGGCGCAGATCCTGTTCCATCTGTAAACGCTCATACAGATAATCATTCATTTCTGCTGAGAAAAACTGGTAATTGTTACGTCCTAATTCCTTGGCATGATTCATTGCCACATCAGCATGCTGCATCAACGCCTGAACGTTGTCCCCATCTTCAGGGAAAAGAGCAATACCGATGCTCACCGTACTGAAAACATTATGCTCTTTGATATCAAATGATTTTTCAAATTTGGCCACTATCCGCTGGGCGATATTTGCCAGCACATCCACATTATCAATATTGGTCAGCATGACGGTAAATTCATCACCCGCGAACCGGGCCACACGATCATCCTTATCTTTGCTCACTGCAATCAAATCCGCATCTCGCAGACAGTCCTTAATTCTCGACGCAGCCTCACATAACAATGCATCACCGACCTGATGCCCATAGGTATCATTGATATGCTTGAAGTGATCCAGATCGATAAACATCAGTGTTAAGGACTGTTGTTTATGTCGGGCACGAGCAATAGCTGTTTCCAGCTGCTCAATAAACAGTCGTCTATTCGGCAAATCTGTAAGGGTATCGTAATACGTGTAATAAGCGAGCTCCTGTTCAGATCGCTTGAGTGAAGTTATGTCCTGCAACGTGCCAATAATCTTCCACCCATCATAATCTTCGGTAATTTCTGTTCGTTCATGGAGGTAAAACAATTGACCGCTTCCTGACTGAATACGATATTCAATATCATAAGGATGCTTTTGATGAATGGCCCGACGAAGCGCCTGTTTGAATAATGGTCTGTCTTCAGGAAAAATGTGATGAAGAATCTGTTTAAATGAAAGGACTTTTGAGGATTTCTCTATACCAAAGATCCTGTAAAGATCAGCACTACATTCAATCTGATTCTGTTTGAAATCCCATTCCCAATAGCTTAGATGTGCAATTGCCTGAGCTTTATCCAGTTTTGAACGGCTCAGACTAAGTTCGCGTAAGGTATTATTGGCTTTTAGAATATATCGAACACGGTGTGCAAATAACGGCCATTTGAATGGTTTTGTAATGAAATCCGTCGCCCCCGATGCAAACGCCTCTTCAATATCATCAACTTTGTCATGCACAGTAACCATCACGATTGCTGCTTGTTGACCTTTAGGAAGTAAACGGAGCTGACGACAACAGGTAAACCCATCCATGCCAGGCATGGAAACATCCAGTAAAGTGATATCAGGCAAAAACTCGGCAAATAATCTTATCGCCTGCTGCCCATTTTCAGCTTCGATAATGGATAAGTTCGGATCCTGAAGTGATTGTTTCATCAATAAACGCGTGACCGGATCGTCATCGACGATAAGCACGGTATATAGGGATTGACTATCCATGTTGCCAGATACCTGAATTTCTAAGCATAGAAATACTGATATAAGAATGACGAAATAGAATCAGCGGCAGTTTATATCAGCAATGTAACCAAGACCATAAACTACCATAGCCTCAAACGCTTTAACCTGCGCTAGCGCACATTTCTCTAATGTTAGTTATGGAGCGGGATTTGGAATCGTTTTATGAATCTCTTCGATTGCTGTAACAACCTCATTCGACAGCATTAATGTTTCGCTGGCGATATTGGTCTTTAATTGCTGCATAGTGGTAGCCCCAATGATAGTTGCAGCTGTAAATGGTCGGCTATTCACATAAGCCAATGCCATCTGCGCAGGATCTAACTGATGTTGCTTCGCCAAATCGACATAAGCCTGAGTCGCTTTGACAGCCTGTGGATTACTGTACCGTGCATAATGTGGCCATAAACTCATTCGGGCAGTGTCGGGAGCATTATTCTGGAGATACTTCCCTGTCAACACGCCAAATCCTAAAGGTGAATAAGCCAATAGTGGAACATTCTCTCGATAACTGATTTCGGCACAGCCAATCTCGTAGGTACGGTTTAGCAAACTGTAGGGATTTTGTATTGAGGCAATCACTGGAAGATTCATCGATTTTGCCACTGAAAGAAACTGCATCAATCCCCATGGGGTTTCGTTAGATAAACCGATATAGCGAATTTTTCCGGATTTTATCTGCTTTTCCAATGCCTGCAGGGTTTCAACCACTGGCGTCATTGCTTCTTCAGCAGCATCGTGTTGATAACCTAATTTGCCGAAATAATTGGTTTGTCGTTCAGGCCAATGTAATTGATATAAATCCAGATATTCGGTTTGCAAGCGTTGCAAACTATTGTCTAACGCTTCGCTGATATTTTTATCATCAAATCGTGATTTACCCTGACGTATGTGCCCAACCCAATCAGCACCCGGACCGGCAATCTTACTGGCAATGACCAAATCCTCACGACGACCATGCTGTTTTAACCAGTTGCCAACAATCGTTTCAGTAGCACCATAGGTTTCTGCTTTGGGTGGAATGGCATAAAGCTCTGCCGTATCAATGAAGTTAATACCCTGCGATACCGCGTAATCAAGCTGTTCAAATGCTTCCTGTTGGCTGTTCTGTTCACCATAAGTCATTGTGCCAAGACAAATCTGGCTGACTTTTAGATTACTATTGCCAAGGGTATTGAATTGCATAGTCGATCCTGTGATTTTCAGACGGTAGAAACAAAACAACGCCCATTAAGAGCGTTGTGATGATATCAGGGCTTGTTGATCTTTCATATC
>NZ_DCSO01000001.1:19571-23762 GCF_002325665.1 Methylophaga sp. UBA1464 | reverse complement strand
GGTATAGACCGGACAGCGGAAATATTCCCAGAGATAAGGCACTGCGCCAATATGATCTTCATGGGCGTGAGTAATAATCAGTCCATCCAGTTGTTGACGGCGATCAATCAGAAATTGTGGATCTGCCATCTGAATCGGCGGGGTTTGACTGTTAAGAGGCTCCCCAAACTCATCCACTTCTGCCTGAAAAGTAACGCCACAATCTACAATCAACCAGCGCCCGTTATGTCCATATACGTTCAGGTTCATACCAATTTCGCCACAGCCTCCCAGCGGCAGGAACCAAAAATCATCTTTTCCAGGTGTCATCCAGACCTCTTAATTCAGACTCCCCAACAGGAGTCAGTGTTCATTATTATTCGGGGCAAAACGTGTCGTGATGTGACTGGTAATACTTTTTGCCAATTCGTCTTCACTGAAGAAAACTGTACCAATACCATCTTTGGTCAACAATTGCGCTTCTGCTGCATTATACGTCCGCAACACTATTTCAATTCCTGGATTCAGCTTTCTTGCGGTATCGGCCATTTGTCTGATATCGACCGGATCCGGTGTTGCGATCACCAGCATGGCGGCATTGGCAATATGCGCCTGAATTAACACAGCCGGTTCTGCTGCATTACCGGCAACAGCAGCTATCCCCTGTTTGCGCAAGGCTTCTACCTGCTCACGATTCTGTTCCGCAACGACATAAGGAATATCTCGTGCATTGAGTGCTTCTGCCACGCGGCTGCCTACTCGCCCAAACCCGACTAACACGACCTGGCCTTTAAGAAATTTACTCTCAGTCGACATCGGCAGTTCAGCAAATGGATCTTGTCGCCGTTCAAGTCTGCGAGCCAGAAATGAACGCATCAATATCCACTTCCTCAACGGTTTTACAGCCGAGAATAATAAAGGATTGACGGCTATTGAAATAATGGCTCCTGCCAATACCAGATTCATACCTTCATGAGGCAGCAGTCCCAGCGTCACCCCAAGCCCTGCCAGAATAAACGAAAACTCGCCGATTTGCGCCAGGCTGGCGGCGACGGTTAACGCTGTATTAAGCGGATAGCGAAATGCCAGAGTCAGTGCCATGGCTGCCATGGATTTACCGACAATAATGATGCCCACGACGGCCAGCACATGCAGTGGTTCTTCTATTAAAATAGCCGGATCAAACAACATGCCTACGGCTACAAAAAACAGCACCGAAAATGCATCGCGTAATGGCAGTGATTCCTGGGCAGCCCGATGACTGAATTCAGACTCACGCATCATCATACCGGCAAAAAAAGCCCCCAGAGCAAACGACACACTGAACAGCAACGCGGCCCCATAAGCAATACTGATGGCTGCGGTAATGGTTGCCAGAGTAAACAACTCACGCGAACCGGTGCCAGCCACCTGCCAGAGAATCCAGGGAAACAGTCGGCGGCCAACGATTAACATCACCGCAATAAAGGCTGTTACCTGCAATAAAATCTTACTGATCGTTTGCCAGAGTGGCGCATCAGACAGGGCAGCATCACTAGAGCCCAAAATACCTGCTAAAGCAGGTAAT
Organism: Methylophaga sp. UBA1464; assembly: GCF_002325665.1. Lineage (NCBI taxonomy): Bacteria > Pseudomonadati > Pseudomonadota > Gammaproteobacteria > Thiotrichales > Piscirickettsiaceae > Methylophaga > Methylophaga sp. UBA1464. The sequence goes on along the minus strand of NZ_DCSO01000001.1, from coordinate 22,216 downwards.
AACACCAGCATCAATACCGTTGCCAAATCCTCAACAATCAACCAGCCTACGGCAATACGTCCATTCATCGTGTCCAGCACGCCTTGGGCTTCAAGGCCTTTTAATAACACCACCGTGCTGGCACACGACAAGGACAAGCCCAACACCAGCCCCTCACCAAACGTCCACCCCCAGCTCATTGCCAGCATAGTGCCTAACAGCGTTGCAATGGACATCTGCACTATGGCGCCGGGCACTGCAATCCGTTTAACCGCCATTAAATCTTTAAGCGAAAAATGCAACCCGACACCAAACATCAGCAGCATCACACCTATCTCGGATAATTGAATGGCAATATCAACATCGGCATGAAATCCCGGGGTACTGGGGCCAATAATGATGCCGGCAAGCAGATAGCCAACCAATGCAGGCACATTGATTTTTTCTGCAATAAAGCCCAGTACAAGCGCCAGGCCAAAGCCTGCAGCTATCGTGCTGATAAGCGGGACATGATGCTCCATAAAACTCCGTAAATTTCCCTTAGATACGTGTGTTAATTTTCTATCGTTTTATTATTGTTTACCGAACAATCCTTTTTCTGAGTTTTACCGACCAAGTTATTAAAACACAAGCTATTTTGAATATTCCTTTACCCTGCTACGCTACATAAGAAGTCGCTTTTTGCGTAAAGGAAATATGTGACTTAAATCAACAATGCTATACTAGGCGGCTGTTTACAGTTGAAAACGCTACAAGCTTTTAACGACCCAAATCAATCAGAGGCAAACAGATGGATGACACCACCCTTATGTCAGAAGGATTAACGCTCATGCTGACCGGCATGGGTTTTGTATTTGTGTTCTTGACAGTGTTAGTACTCGTTACAACATTGATGTCGTGGGTTATAACCCGCTACGAGAAAAGCGTAGGCGCCCTTCCAGCAGAAGGAATTCCCGCCCCCACTGCCGTTCTCGGTCAAAATAAATCCACTCATAATCAAAATCAGTCCCAGCCTTCCCAACAAGATCACACATTGCTGACAGTCTTATCCAGCGCAGTCCATAAATATCGAAATAAAAAAAATAAGTGACGCCAAGTCATCATAAAAATCAGTTTAATCACAAGGCCATAACATGACCGAAGCAAAAAAAACTCTTGGCATCACAGATGTCGTTTTACGTGATGCTCATCAATCCTTATTCGCAACTCGCCTTCGTTTGGATGACATGTTGCCAATTGCTGACAAACTTGATCAGGTCGGCTACTGGTCTGTCGAAACCTGGGGCGGTGCGACATTTGACGCCTGCATACGTTACCTCGGTGAAGACCCCTGGCATCGCATTCGCAGTCTGAAAGCCGCCATGCCCAATACACCTCAGCAAATGCTGTTACGTGGTCAGAATTTACTCGGCTATCGTCATTATGCTGATGATGTTGTCCGTAAATTTGTTGAAAGAGCCGCTATCAATGGCGTAGATGTATTCCGTGTATTTGACGCGATGAATGACCCGCGCAATCTGGAAGTTGCCATTAAAGCCGTTCTGGAAAACGAAAAACATGCACAAGGCACCATGGCGTACACCATCAGCCCGGTACATGACTTACAAATGTGGCTGGATATGGCGAAACGTATCGAAGATATGGGCGCACATTCCTTATGCATTAAGGATATGGCTGGTTTGCTTAAGCCTTACAAAGCTTACGAGCTTGTTAAAAGTCTTAAGCAAACCATTGATATTCCTATACATATGCAATCTCATGCCACGACAGGTTTGTCGACTGCAACGATTATGAAATGTGTTGAAGCAGGCATTGATAATGTCGACACAGCTATCTCTTCGATGTCGATGACTTACGGCCATTCAGCAACTGAATCGGTAGTTTCCATCTTTGAAGGTACGGATAGTGATACCGGGTTGAATATCGAGTTGCTGGAAGAAATCGCTGCGTACTTCCGGGATATCCGTAAAAAATATGCCAAGTTTGAAGGCAGTTTACGAGGTGTTGATTCCCGTATTTTGGTGGCACAGGTTCCCGGCGGCATGCTAACCAATATGGAAAGCCAGTTACGTGAACAAAACGCACTGGACCGTATGGATGAAGTGTTACATGAAATCCCGCGTGTTCGCGAAGATCTCGGTTTTATTCCACTGGTTACGCCTACTTCACAAATTGTCGGTACACAAGCCGTTATTAACGTATTAACCGGTGAGCGTTATAAATCCATCACTGAAGAGACACAAGGGGTATTGCGCGGTGAGTACGGTTCAGCTCCTGCACCATTTAATGCAGAACTGCAAAAACGTGTGCTAAATGGTGAACAAGCGATTACCTGTCGACCAGCCGATTTGCTGGAAGATGAAATGGATAAACTGACCGCTGATCTAATTTCTCTTGCAGATCAGGATGATTTCAAACTGGAGGAAGGTGAAAGACAGATTGACGATGTATTGACGTTTGCGCTTTTCAATCAAACGGCGGTTAAATTTCTTAAAAACCGTGGTAATCCCGATGCATTTGAACCATTACCAACCGCAGAATCTACTCATGCACCGTCAGCCCCGGCAAAAGCAGCTGATGCGCCAGAGACCTACACCATCACCGTCAATGGCCAGCAATATGTTGTTGAGGTCAATGAAGGCGGTGATATCAGCCAGATAGACAGT
>NZ_DCSO01000001.1:14112-19475 GCF_002325665.1 Methylophaga sp. UBA1464 | reverse complement strand
CAAGCCCCTCAACCGACTAGCCAGCCGAGCTCTGGTGAAGGTATTGCTGTTAAAGCGCCATTATCCGGGAATATCTGGAAAATCATGGTTTCAGCAGGACAAACGGTTAAGGAAGGTGATGTTTTACTCATCCTTGAAGCGATGAAAATGGAAACGCAGATCGTAGCTGAGCATCCAGGTACGGTGACTTCTATCAATGTTAAACCCGGTGATACCGTCAAAGTTGGCGACTCACTGGTTTCAATCGCTTAAGGGCTAGTCAAATGGATAAGTTATTGCATCTATGGGAAGCCACGGGTTTCCAACAAATGCAGCTCGGTCAGGCTGTGATGATCCTGATCGGTATGTTGTTGTTATATCTGGCAATCAAGAAAAACTTTGAACCTCTGTTACTTGTACCCATCGGATTTGGTGGTGTACTGGCAAATATCCCCGGAGCGGGCCTAGCTGATCCTGGTGGTATTCTGTATCTGTTTTATACCATTGGCATTGAGAGCGGCGCATTCCCACTGATTATTTTTATGGGGGTTGGCGCAATGACCGATTTTGGTCCTTTACTCGCCAATCCAAAAACACTGTTTTTAGGTGCAGCTGCTCAGTTCGGTATTTTTGCAACCTTAATGGGCGCCGTCATACTCTCGACGTTTGGCATCTTTGACTTCAGTCTGGCTGATGCTGCAGCAATTGGTATTATCGGTGGTGCTGATGGTCCGACGTCAATATATGTTGCCAGTAAACTGGCTCCAGATTTATTAGGTGCCATCGCCGTTGCATCCTATTCATACATGGCTCTGGTGCCATTAATTCAGCCCCCGATTATGCGGGCGCTGACCAGCGAGAAAGATCGTAAAATTCGCATGCATCAGCAACGGCATGTGTCACAACGTGAAAAAATTGTCTTTCCGTTAGTTTTGTTGATTCTGGTCGCATTGTTTCTACCGGATGCTGCACCACTGTTAGGGATGTTCTGTTTTGGTAATCTGATGAAAGAATGTGCGGTTGTTGATCGTTTAAGTAACACAACCCAGAATTCACTTATCAATACTGTCACTATTTTCCTTGGCCTGGCTGTCGGCTCAAAATTAAGTGCTGAAAGCTTTTTGAATCACATGACTTTGGGCATTCTGTTACTGGGTATGGTGGCCTTCTCAATCGGCACTGCATCAGGTGTCATTATGGCGAAAATACTCAACAAACTCACCAAAGAACCTATTAATCCTTTGATTGGCTCTGCAGGTGTTTCAGCTGTGCCGATGGCTGCAAGGGTTTCCAATAAGCTGGGACTGGAAGCGGATAAACATAACTTCCTGTTAATGCATGCTATGGGGCCAAATGTAGCAGGTGTTATCGGTTCTGCAGTGGCAGCAGGTATTCTGATTAATTACGTCGCCAGCTGATTAGGCTCTGCTCCCTGAAACCTGATGTTTCAGGGAGCAATTTGCTGACCTTTAACAACTCTGACGCCCGCAACCTGCTGACCAAAACCTCTTACTTCACAGGCATAACCGGCAAAAGAAGCTTGTGATTCAACCAGACCTAACCATTTATCACCTTTGGTATAATCACCACTCATCCGGCTAAAGCTGAGTCCGGCTTCTTTCAGGTTTGAGACGATATCGTTATAGGACATGCCGGGTTTGATTTGCTGGCAAGCGCTTTTTATCCTGTCAGTTTCCCAGACATAATAGAGCGGGTATAACATCACCACTACAATTGAGATCTGTAGCAACTTTACCAGGGTCTGTTGATATTTCATGGCCATGTTTCCTTTCATTGAGCCATTTTAAGTTCGTTGATTTTAGAGCTATTCACGTTACTAAAACGTGACCCATCGAATGTTTTTCACTAAATAAAAGGTTCTCCTGATGACCGACGAAATCACCACCGTACATATCACCAAAAGTCCGGTTGAACTGTTCAAAATCCTTAAATTTGAAGGTATCGCCAATAGTGGTGCCGAAGCGAAAAATATTATCGCTGAGGGTCACGTTAAAGTGAACGGTGAAGTTGAAACACGTAAACGCAGACAGATGGTTGCAGGCGATATTTTTCAAATCGGTGAAGATAGCTGGCAATTAATCGATTGACATAATTAAACTTTCATATATGATTTAGCGAATATGCTATTTACCAAATATTAAACTGTTATGGATTTACTGAACTTTCATAAATGCCTGGCCGATGAAACCCGTCTGCGTGTTGTATTACTGATCGCGGATCAGGATGAACTGTGTGTATGTGAACTGATTTCAGCGCTGCAGATTAGTCAACCTAAAATCTCCCGGCATCTGGCTCTATTGAGACAGCATGGAGTGTTACAGGACAGGCGTCAGGGACAATGGGTCTATTATCGACTTAATCCGAATCTTCCTGCCTGGGCGATAGAGTCCATCAACGCCGCTCACCATAGTAAACCAAATTTTCTCGTTGCCGACTTAGCCAAGTTGCAACGTCTGGATAATTGCTGCTAAAAATTTTCATTAAATATATATGGATATTCATATATCATGACCCATGCACCGCTCAAACTTTTATTTATCTGCACGCATAATGCCTGTCGCAGTATCCTGGCAGAAGCCATTTGCCGTCAGCAAGCCGGCGACACATTTATCGTGACCAGTGCCGGCAGCCACCCTGCCGGTAAGATTTTTCCTGAGACACTGACTAAATTAACCGAATACGGGTACAACACCGACGGTTTGTATAGTAAATCCTGGGATGATTTAAGTGAGTATCAGCCTGATATAGTTATCACCGTCTGCGATCAGGCGGCGGGTGAAAGTTGTCCAGTCTGGTTTGGTAAAGCGGTTAAAGGACACTGGGGACTCACTGATGCATCAAAGATAGTGGATCCTGCTCAGCGTCAGCAAAGCTTTGAAGGATTGATCAAGCTGCTGGAAACCCGTATTGACGCACTCCTGCAATTACATCCGGCTGAACTATCGGCAGCCAACCTCAGTATCGAACTCAAACGTATAGGAGCCATGCACTAATGGGCATATTTGAACGTTATTTATCTGTTTGGGTGGGACTGAGCATTCTGGCTGGCATGTTTTTCGGCAACCTGTTTCCTGACATATTCAATTTGATTGCCAGTCTGGAATTTGCGCATGTGAATCTGCTAATTGCTGTATTTATCTGGTTAATGATTTACCCGATGATGGTGCAGGTGGATTTTACGGCGATAAAAGATATCGGCAAGCGCCCCCAGGGAATATGGCTTACTTTGATTATCAACTGGTTCATCAAACCGTTCACCATGGCCGCATTAGGCTGGCTGTTTTTTAAAGTGTTTTTTGCCGGCTGGGTCGATCCGCAATCGGCCGATGAATATATCGCTGGCATGATTTTACTCGGCGTTGCGCCGTGTACTGCAATGGTATTTATCTGGAGTCAACTGGTCAAAGGGGATGCCAATTACACCCTGGTTCAGGTCTCGCTCAATGACATCATCATGATTTTCGCTTTTGCACCAATTGCCGCATTTTTACTCGGCATAACCGATTTAACCGTACCGTGGGAAACCTTGCTGATTTCGGTGGTTTTATATGTGTTATTACCCCTGATAGCAGGCTTTTTCACACGCCAACATATCCTGAAAAAGCATGGTTTACCAGCCCTCACCAGTTTTTTAAGCCATATCAAACCCTGGTCAATTATGGGGTTATTGGCCACAGTGGTTTTGCTATTCGGTTTTCAGGCTAAAACCATTATGCAACAACCTTTTGTTATTGTGCTGATTGCTATTCCCCTGCTGCTTCAAACTTATGGGATTTTTGCTCTGGGCTATCTCGCCGCCATCAAAATGCGTCTGCAACACGATGTTGCTGCTCCTGCCTGTTTAATCGGTACCTCAAACTTTTTCGAAATGGCCGTCGCTGTTGCCATTTCATTATTCGGACTGCATTCAGGTGCCGCGCTGGCAACCGTAGTGGGTGTTCTGGTTGAAGTACCTGTGATGCTGACATTAGTTTATTTTGCCAATCGTACAAGGCATTGGTTCCCAACAAATTGATTAAGGATTCAACATGACAATCAAAGTAGGTATTAACGGTTTTGGCCGCATTGGACGTTTGTGTTTACGGGCGGCCTGGGACTGGCCAGACATTGAGTTTATACAGTTAAATGATCCGGCTGGTGATGCCGAAACCCACGCGCATTTATTAAATTTTGATTCGGTACATGGTCGATGGCAGCATCAGGCCATCGCCAGTGGCAATACGATTACTATTAGTGATAAAACTCTGAAAGTGACAGCCAATAAAGCTATTAATGACACAGACTGGTCTGGTTGTGATGTGGTGATAGAAGCTTCCGGCAAAATGCGTGATAGCGCTTTATTACACACCTATCTAGATCAGGGTGTTAAACGAGTGGTGGTGACAGCGCCGGTAAAACAACCCGGCATTTTGAATATTGTAATGGGGGTAAATGATGACTTATATGATGCGGGTAAACATCCTATTGTCACCGCTGCTTCCTGCACCACCAACTGCCTGGCTCCCGTGGTTAAAGTGATTCATGAAGCGCTGGGCATCAAACACGGCATGATTACCACGATTCATGATTTGACCAACACTCAATCAATTCTGGATACACCGCATAAGGACCTTCGCCGTGCCCGTATGTCAGGCACTAATCTGATACCGACAACGACTGGCAGTGCCACCGCTATCACCGAAATTTTTCCAGAGCTGAGAGGCCGCTTGAATGGACATGCGGTACGCGTACCTTTAGCGAATGCTTCATTAACCGATTGTGTGTTTGAAGTTGATCGAGCTACCAGCGTTGAGGAAGTTAACAGGTTGTTGAAAGCCGCAGCAGAAAATGAACTAAATGGTATTTTAGGCTATGAAGAAAAACCCCTGGTCTCCAGTGATTATCGGGGGGATCCGCGTTCCAGCATTATTGATGCGCTGTCGACCATGGTGACCAATGAAACCCAAGTGAAAATCTATGCCTGGTACGACAATGAATGGGGTTACAGCATGAGAACCATGGAACTGGTTCGTAAAGTTGGTCTAAGCTGAGTTACCTCGCATGCCGAAACGTCAGGTTATAACGATAAGGCCCGGTCAATGCATGTTGCCCGGGTTTTAACGCTAAAACGCCATGATAATAACGCCTCGCAGCCCTGCCCCAGACAATCACATCACCATGTTCCAATGGTATTCGCTGCTTTGGATCATTTCTGTTGCCCCCACCAAACTGAAACACGATTGGCAGTCCCAAAGAGACAGAAACGATTGGCTGTGAAAAGTCCTGCTCATCCTTGTCCTGATGTAATCCCATTTTGGCACCGATTTCATAGCGATTCATCAGACACACATCAGGAATAAAATCATTAAACCCAGCTAACAGAG
>NZ_DCSO01000001.1:4686-14052 GCF_002325665.1 Methylophaga sp. UBA1464 | reverse complement strand
CTAAACCCAGCTAACAGAGCTGCCTGTTGAGCAAGTTGCTCAAAACATACCGGCATCGCTGGCCAGGCTTGCTCGGTTTGCGGGTCAATTTCACTGTAATGGTAACCCTGTCGATCCGTATGCCAGCCAACTTCACCACAATTGGTAATCGCCGCTGACATGAGAAAACCGCCCGGTGTCTGCATTTTGCGAAAAGGGGATTGTGTTTCAATAGCTGAAATAGCCTTAAAAAGTTGCTCGGCTTGCGCCAAAGCGAAACCCTTTAATAAGAATACATCTGGCAATATCTGTTGCACATCAGTGGGTATCAAATCGGCAAATAAATCTGCCATCTTCATTTTGTCAAAACAAGCCTTTCGCGACGCAGCAGTGCTAGTTTGCTTTCGACTCCCCACCGATATCCCGAAAGCGAGCCATCTTTACGAATGACCCGATGACACGGAATGATCACCGCAATATTATTTGCCCCACAGGCACTGGCAATGGCTCTCACAGCTCCCGGATTATTTAATTTTTCAGCTATGTCACTGTAGCTTACAGTGGTTCCTGTCGGGATTTGCTGCAAGGCTTGCCAGACTTGTTTCTGAAAAACCGTACCACGCAAATCCAGCGAAAAGTCTCTATTTTTTTGGGGGTTATGAATAACTTCAATCACTTTGGAAAGTGTATTTTTAACCCCCTTTCCACCATCTATACACTTCGCATCCGGAAACTGTTTTTGGAGACTGGCCATCATCAATTTTGGGGATTTACCCAAATAAACGGCACATATACCCTTGGCAGATTCCGCGGTAAGCACATGTCCTACCGGACTGATACCAATAGCAAAATGAATACTCTCAGATACTGGCACAACGATTCTCAATTCACTGGCCATCATTGACTGTCCCCTGTTCACGTTGCGTTCACCTTAAAGTTGTTAGTTTACATTTTAAATAGCAATTCCTTTAGCAGTTTATCAGTAAGGAATTTGCCGATGCACACAGTTTAAAAATCCATTAAGCTGTGATTACTATGGGAATTTTTCCTGGACACTGCTATGAAACTTAAAATAATTCTGCTGTTACTTTGCATGCCCTTGCTGGCTAACGCCGGTGCTGTTTCTCAGCTTGGTACGGGCGATCCACTAAAACTGGTTTATCAGGAAATGCTTTACCAATATCAGGTGGGCCTGGAACTGCATCAACAATACGACTTCAAGCAGCCGATTGATGTGATGCAGTGCAAAAATCAACATGGATATATTCAGACCCGAGCCAGATCGATGGTGGGTACGGCAAATCAGGTAGAGGAAGAAATTCGCAGCGATGTCATTGATGCGGCATGGTTCGCATTAAATTGCTCACGTTGCGGAAGTGCAGTAGACAGTTGCGACGCTGTTCCGGAAAAACTGGAATTCATTAAATCTTTACTTGAAGCAAAACAAAAAGCGAAAAATCTACAACGATAAGATATTAGGCCAGAACCAATCAGTAAAAAGCTTTGCTGAACCATCCTGCATGATCGTCAATGATTTGCAGCCGGTAACGTTTGGATCTTTAAAGTAAGTCCAATATCAACGCTAACTGCACTATTAACCTTAATTTTCTTTTATGCCAGAGGTATTCATGAGCGAATCGCAGGATATTACGTTACTGTCTCCAATTAAAATAGGCCGTCAGACTTTAAAAAACCGCATGGTCATGGCCCCCTTAACCCGCAATAGAGCAGGTGATGGTCTTGTGCCCACCGAAATGAATGTCACCTATTACCGGCAACGTGCCAGCGCTGGCCTGATTATCAGTGAAGGTTCACAAATTGCTGATGATGCACTGGGTTATCCACTCACCCCCGGCATTCATTCTGAAGCACAGGTAGTTGGTTGGAAGCGTGTGACTGACGCAGTACATAAAGAAGATGGCTTAATCTTTATGCAACTTTGGCATTGTGGAAGGGTTTCGCATAGCTCCATGTTACCAGATGGCATGAAACCGCTTGCCCCCTCTGCAATAAAACCGGCTGGTGAAGTTTACACCTATGAGGGTATGAAACCTTATGAAACTCCACAGGCGATAGAAACAGCAGATATCCCACGTATTATTGAGCAATATCGTCACGCAGCGTGTTGTGCCGTAGAAGCCGGTTTTGATGGCGTAGAAATTCATGCAGCAAATGGTTATCTCCTGGATCAGTTTTTACGTGATGGAACCAATCAACGCCAGGATCAATATGGTGGCAGTATCGAAAACCGATCGCGTTTGATTATGGAAGTCACTGCCGCTGTCTGTGAAATATGGGATCCCGAAAAAGTCGGTATTCGTCTTTCACCGCTGCAGCCATTTAATGATTTATATGACTCTAATCCCCAAGCTACTTTCAGCTACATGGTCAAAGCCCTGAATAAATTCGGGCTGGGCTATTTACACATTACAGAAATGGGTGCAGAAACTCCGGGTATTGCGGGTCCGTATTTTGATATCAGCTCATTGCGTAGCTTATGGGATGGCGTCTATATGACCAACAGCAATTACGACTATAAATCTGCGAATGCAGCACTACAAGAAGGCAAAGCGGATCTGATTTCTTTCGGAAAATTATTCATTGCCAATCCGGATCTGCCGGAACGGTTTGCCATCGATGCCCCTCTCAATAAACCAGATCCGGAAAGCTTTTATGGTGGTGATGAAAAAGGTTATATCGATTACCCTTTCCTCAAACAGGCCTGACTCTGTTTAAAATGCACAAAAAAACCGGCGATTGCCGGTTTTTTTGTATTGCCAATAAGCAGCGACACTGAACAATAATTGTTGCTGAAACACTTAATCCTTAAAAATGCAACCGACGAGTATGTAATAATTCTCTTTACACTTGTTCAAGGTTTAACATGGATTTTATCAATACACTGTTCCTGCTCGGCGGCCTGCTCATTGCTTTGAGCATTCTCGGCAGTCGACTTTCATCAAAATTTGGCCTGCCTTTATTGATTATCTTTTTGGCCCTGGGCATGTTGGCAGGCGAAGAAGGTATTCTGGGTATCCAGTTTGATGATTACTCAATGGCATTTCTGATAGGCCATCTCGCCTTAGCCATGATTCTGCTGGATGGTGGTTTACGCACAAGACTCAAAACCTTTCGCGTTGGTTTTAAACCGGCATTATCCCTTGCAACGTTAGGCGTACTTTTGACCAGTGGCAGTGTCGGTTTTCTTGCCATGTGGGTGTTTGATCTGAGTGTATTTGAAGGATTATTGATTGGCGCTATTGTAGGTTCCACTGATGCAGCGGCTGTCTTTTCCATGCTTAGTGGTCGCGGTATCAACCTGAATGAACGTGTCGGCGCTACACTGGAAATTGAATCCGGCACCAACGACCCGATGGCAATATTTCTGACGATTATGTTGGTGGAAGTACTGGTTGGCGAAATTGGTGCACCGCTTGAGACCATTTTATTTTTTGTTCAGCAATTTGGTTTTGGCCTGATTATCGGTATCGGAGGCGGTTGGTTAATAGCCAGATTACTCAGCTGGCTGGACCTGGCGCCGGGGCTCTATGCCATGCTGGCACTAGCGCTTGGATTTAGTGTTTTTGGTCTTACCGGAGCGGTTGGCGGCAGTGGCTTTTTAGCCATTTATCTTTGTGGCCTGATGATTGGCAATCGGCCGGGACGGCATTTAAATTTCATACTCCCGGTACATGATGGCCTGGCCTGGCTCAGCCAGATTGGCTTATTCCTGATATTGGGCCTGTTAGTAAATCCAAGTGAATTGATGCAATACGCACTGCCCGCTCTGGTTATCGCATTAGCATTAATTTTTGTTGCCAGACCGATTGCGGTAGTTCTCTCGGTTAAACCTTTTTTTCGCTTCCGCTGGCGCGAAATCGGTTTTATTTCCTGGGTGGGTTTACGAGGCGCAGTGCCCATTGTATTGGCTATCTTTCCGGTGATAGGTGGTGTGGAAAATGCGTCTTTATATTTCAACGTTGCTTTTGTGGTGGTGTTGCTGTCACTGTTAATTCAAGGCAGCACATTATCGTTAATGGCACGTTGGATGCGCGTTGAAGTACCGGTCGGGATTAAACCAAATCATCGGGGTGCATTGGGTATATTGCCGCAGAATGATTATGAGTTGTTTGTGTATCGCATTGAAAACGAACAGCTGGATGGTCAACCTATACGGTTAATAAGGTTTCCATCGGGTACGCTGATTTCCGCATTATTTCGCAATGATGTCATGCTGCATCCTAAAGGCAGTACTGAATTGAAACTCAATGACACGATATGCGTGATCAGTCGTAATGAAGACTTGGACGCACTGAATCAAATCTTCAGTGGTCATTCCAAACTAAAACAGAAAGAAGCGTTTTTTGGCTCATTCAATATTCGCGGTGATGCATTACTTTCTGATGTCGCCAAAGCCTATGGACTGGTTATCAGCTCTGCCGAATATGGCATGACTGTAAGTGACTTTATTTCACGCCGTGTGGGAGGACACCCGGTAGTTGGTGATGATGTGGACTGGCATGGCATCCATTGGGTAGTCAATGAGGTGGAAGGCGATAAAATCATCAAAATCGGATTGAGGCTATACTGATTAAAGACCAGCGTATATCTCCAGCACGCCGTTAATTACAAACTGTACAGCAATCACTGAAAGAATAATGCCGAAGATCCGCGTGATAATCTCTTTGCCGGTTTCACCCAGATAACGCACCAGAAAATGTGAATAAACCATCGCCAGATAACACGAACCTGTTGTCAGAATAATCGCAGCAAACACCAGTAATAAATGCCAGGCAGTTGGCGCTTCACTGGTCAAAATCATCACTGTGGCGATAGCCCCGGGGCCACTCATAAAGGGAATAGCCAGAGGAATCACAGAAATATCCTTGGCAATCTTGCCATCAATAGCCGGATCAGAAGCATTGCTAGTTTCGCTTTCATCCAGTCCTTTATGAATCATGCTCATGGCAATACCGAATAAAATCAGACCGCCGGCAATGCGAAATGCCTCAATCGTAATACCAAAGATCTTGAATATCAGACCACCCAGCAAAGCAAAGACAAAAAACACTCCCGTAGCAATCAGACTTGAGCGTTTAGCGACGGCTTTGCGGGTGGCTTCTGAAGTTCGTGGCAACAGTGAAACAAACATAAATGCTGTTGTTAGCGGATTCACAATGACAAACAATGCGGCAATCGTAATGATCCAATAGTCGAACAAAACACCAGCATTCATAGCGAACTCCATAATTTAAACGCTTATCCTCTCATAAATTAAAGAACATTAAACGACTGAGCAGTTCGTTATATCAGGCAAACTGGCCACTGCGATAGTCTGTAAATGCCTGCTCCAGTTCAGCACGGGTGTTCATCACAAAGGGTCCCGCCCGCTCAACCGGTTCGTTAATTGGTTTGCCCGCCACGATAATAAAAGTACTGTCCTGCTCTGCTTCTACTTTTACCGTATCGCCTTCTTTTAATACTGCCAGCTGCGAGGCGCCGATGGAGGTCGGTTTATCACCAATGTTGACTCGTCCTGCTGCCACATAAACAAAGGCGTTATGTGTTGCAGGTATATTGTCTTCAAACACACTGCTAGCCGGCGCATCAATCACGAAATACACTGGCTCGACAAAGCTGTTATCTATAACGCCTTTGGTGCCATTGATGGTTTCACCGGCAACGACTTTGACGGTCAAACCAGCTTCACGAGTTTCTATTGCGATCTCATCGGCCGCTTTTTCCTGATATCGCGGTGGCATCATTTTCTGCTCGGATGGCAGATTCACCCACAACTGGAAACCTGCTAACAACCCATCTTCCTGCTCAGGTTTTTCCGAGTGGATAATGCCACGTCCTGCTGTCATCCACTGCACTCCACCACTTTCAATCACACCGGCATTACCGGCACTGTCTTCATGCCGCATCTTGCCCGCTAACATATAGGTAACCGTTTCAAAACCACGATGCGGATGTGGCGGGAAACCAGCGATATAATCTTCCGGTTTATCGCTGCCAAATGCATCAAATAACAAAAACGGGTCCAACATATCAATTTCATGCGAGGCAATTAACCGTCTTAACGTTACCCCGGCTCCATCCGAAGTCATTTGGCCACGGATCCATTTTTTTACTTCACGTTGTTGTGCCATGATGGCCTCCTTACGCCGCAATTAATGCAGCCAATTTATCGCTGCTATCCGGCTGTTCAAAATAGTGATTGGCATTAACCAGTGTGACATCAGTAATACCAATAAACTGCATAAAAAATTTCAGGTAATTACTGGCAAAATCCACATCACTTTCTAACGATACTCCACCTGATGCCATCACCAGATAGACCTTTTTATTTTCCAGCAATCCGATCGGACCCTGTTCAGTGTAACGAAAGGTTTCACGGGCTCTGGCGACCAAATCGATCCAGGCTTTCAAAGCAGCCGGTATGCCAAAGTTATAAATAGGTACTGCCAGAACCAGTACATCCGCCGCTTTGACTTCGTTAATCAGCTGATCAGAAAACCTCAGAACTTCTTTTTGTGCTGCATTACGATCAGCGGGGTCGGTAAAATTGGCGTTGATCCAGTTTTCATCAATAAACGTGAGTCCTGAAGCCACATCACGTTGCTGCAATGTCATTTCATTTTGTCCCGCAAGGATTTCTGTCAATTGTGTTGAAACCGCCCGGGTCAGTGAACCGTCATAACGGCTGCTGGCGTTAATATGTAATACGTTTAATTGTGTCATCTTTAAATTCCTCTGTTATGTGTGGCAAAAGCCGCATCAATAGAAAAGCGTTTCGCCCCATGGCTGACCAGTACTAAAAAACCACCGGCAATGGCGATGTTTTTCATAAACAAAATGCTTTGCATCTGATCGGCAAAATCAAGATGGAAAAACAAGGCCGATAACATCGAAAATCCAGCCAGTAAAAAGGCCACTATGCGAGTCTGAAATCCAACAATAATCGCAATTGCCCCGAGGATTTCAGTGGCAATCACCACCGGTAGTAACGCTGATGAGATGCCCATTGCAGTCATGTATTGGGCAGTGCCGTCATAACCTGCGCCAAGCTTGCTTAAACCTGCCGTGAGAAAAAGCAGGGAAAGAAAAATTCGTCCCGCCAGATCGGTAATATTGCTAAACATTTTTTTATATCCTTTATTAGATAAGTACGGTGCCATTTTATAGTTCTTGATATTTAGATAAACAATGCTATAAAGAAATTATTGTTGATATAAAATGAACAATAAAGGAAGCGGCAATGAACCAGATTGAAGATATGCAAACCTTTAAACGGATTGTGGAAGCTGGCAGTATCAGTCTCGCAGCTGATCAACTTGATACGGTTAAGTCAGCTGTCAGCCGTAGGCTCAAGGACTTGGAAAAACGGCTGAATGTCACCTTGTTGCAACGCACCACCAGACGACAGACGCTCACAGAGGCCGGACATCGTTATTATCAACATTGCCTACGTCTGCTGGATGATATCGCCGAAGCAGAAGCACAGATCTCTGATATTGAAGCAGAACTCAGCGGTAAACTGCGGATTTCGGCCCCGGTATCATTTGGTCTGATGCATTTGGGACCCGCCTTACAGGAATTTCAGTTGATACACCCATTAATTGAAATGTCGATCGACTTTAATGACCGACTGGTGGATCTGATTGCGGATGGATTTGATTTAGCGATACGTATATCCAGGCTTGAGGATTCAACGTTGATTGCCAAAAAACTGTCTTCTACCCGTTTGGTGGTCTGTGCCAGTCCGGAATATCTGACCTATCATGGAACCCCCATCATCCCAACCGATCTCACTAACAATCACACGGTTCTGCATTATAGGAATACCTCTGAAAGCTGGCAGTTTCAACAAGATGGAAGCCTGATTAACTTGCACTTACAAGGCAAACTTACGGCTAATAATGGCAATTTCCTATGTGATGCCGCCATTGCCGGACAAGGCATCATCACCTCACCAGACTTTATCTGTTATCAGGCAGTACAGTCTGGACAACTGCAGGTTATCTTGCGGGATTATATGCATGACAATGAGCTGGGTATCTTTGCGGTGTATCCTCAAACACGTTACCTGCCACGGCGTAGTCAGATTCTCATTGCTTATTTACAAAATTATTTCGCACGAAATGCGCCCTGGCTGGATTGTTGACCATTTGACAGTCCACCAAGACAATGCTCAACTGTCGACCACTCAAAAGTCAAACAACAGAGAGAAAATTTATGACTGAAATCTATGGCGCACAACATCGACAGCTACAACAGGAATTCAATAAAGAAAAACTCGCCGATCGGGTTGGTGAAGCCATTATCACGGACTACATTACTGATCAGCATCGTGAATTTATTGCCAGCCGTGATTTCTTTTTCCTGTCCACAGTCGATCACCGTGGTTTTCCAACCTGTTCGCACAAAGGCGGCGATATTGGCTTTGTAAAAATTCTCGATGACAAAACACTTGCCTTTCCAAGTCTTGATGGTAACGGTATGTATCTGTCGATGGGGAATATTGATGCCAATAAAAAAATCGGCATGCTGTTTATCGATTTTGAAACGCCGCATCGCGTTCGGGTTCATGGTACTGCTGAACTGAGCCGTGATCCTGAAGATCTCGCGTTATTCCATGAAGCCGAACTGGTGGTTAAAGTGACCATTGAAGATATGTTTCAGAATTGTCCGCGTTATATTCATCGCTATAAACGTATCAGCGAATCACGTTACGTACCCAAAGCTGAATGTCAGACCCCCTTACCCGTTTGGAAACGTCTGGACGCGGTTCAGGATGTCATCGATGATGCGGAGAAAGCCAAAGTGGCCCTGGAAGGAGGCATTATCACCATGGAAGAATATGAACTATTACTGCAAAAAGGGGAAGCGTAAATCATTGAAAAATAAGTGGTTTGCGCACCACTCTGTCTCATCTCTACCACAATAATATTTAGGGAAAAATTCCTGTAAACGATCAATGCCCAGCAACTCTAGCGTCCGGGGATTGATCGTTTTGAACGGCAAAAAGCCCGCTTGAAAATCATCAAATTGAAGCGAATACTCGATCATCCAAAGCCTTCGTTAGGGTATGTTTTCTTTCAGAGCCAGCTCTGTTGTGGCTGAAAATATATCAGGCAAGGCGCAAGGAATGCCGTTGAGTTGCTCTTAATAAATAATGAGCATCGCAGACCATAGACTTGAGGATAAATACCATGATTTCGATTCGCCCGAGTGCAGTTGCAGGTTTGTATTATCCCGCCCGTTCAACAGAGCTTGAAGAGTTGTTGGACAAACAGTTTGATAAACCCTCAGACCATATCCATCATCGTGCCAAAGCACTTATTGTGCCGCATGGAGGATATTTTTATTCCGGTCAGGTGGCCG
>NZ_DCSO01000001.1:4455-4646 GCF_002325665.1 Methylophaga sp. UBA1464 | reverse complement strand
GGAGCCTATCAGTCGCTGGGTGAGATTGCCGATGATATCGAACGTGTCATCTTAATTGGTCCATCTCACCGAACAGACTTTAAGGGCATTGCAATGAGTGAGGCTGATTATTTTGCAAGTCCTATGGGTAGTGTGGCGATAGACAAAAAAATCTACCCACATTTAAGTCGGATTAAAGGTGTAGAAACCTA
>NZ_DCSO01000001.1:1533-4379 GCF_002325665.1 Methylophaga sp. UBA1464 | reverse complement strand
GACAACGAACATTGTCTGGAGGTACAGTTACCTTTCTTGCAGTATTCATTAAAACATTTTGAAATTGTGCCTTTGCTAACCGGCAAGGCCAGTACTTCACTGATAGCTGACGTTTTGGGAACAGCCACCAAAGATGCTAAATCGTTAATTGTGATCAGTTCGGATCTTAGCCATTATCTGGATTATGAAACGGCACGCAAAATTGATCAGTTTACTTCTCAGGCCATTATCAGTATGGATAACCATGAGATAGATAAATTTCATGCCTGCGGATGTGACGCTATCCGGGGATTTCTGGAATACGCCAGAAATGAAAACATGTCAGGTCAAATCATGTCCTTGAGTAACTCGGGTGATGTGGTTGGCAAAAAAGACAGTGTTGTCGGCTATGGCGCTTATCTGTTTGAATGAGATTAAGGTTGTTTCACCGCTCGACTAACAGCATCGACAACGGAATGACAGACCCAGGCACCAGGCTGACGGATTTTATCTTCGTCGCCTGGTGAATACTTGCCTGTTTGCACCAGACATGCCCGCAATCCTGCTGTCAAAGCCCCTTCTACATCAGCAAAAGCATCATCACCAATCATCAACACTTCTTCTGCTGTAAATCCGGTTGACTCAACCGCTGTCTGAAAAAAGCCTTTGGCCGGTTTCCCCAAAATCTCGGCTTCGACATCACAGGCATATTCCAGCGCAGTTATAAAAGGGCCTGCATCCAAAAGCAGTTGTTCATTCTGGCGAAAATAACGATTCAGTCCTATACCTAATAAAGGCGCGCCATCCATTATCAGCTGAAATGCCCGGTTCATATTCTCGTAGGTAAAACCTTCAGCCGCATCCGCTACCACAACCGCATTAGGCAAATTCTGATCCAAATCGGCAAATTCCGGACGCAGTTTTTCATGCACCAGACAATATGGACGTAACCCGCGTTGCTGCAATGCTAATCTCACAGCACCCGGTGCGGTAAGAACTTCATCAACGCTTAAATCAAACCCCATTCGCAGTAAGGATTGCAGTGTGTCGGTACTGGTGCTACGGGAAGTATTGGTCACAAAACGCACCACCAATTGCTCATTGCGTGCCAGATGAAGTGCTTCAATGGCACCGGCAATCGGCATGTTATCCATGTGTAATACACCACTGATATCAAATAAAATCGCTTTTATCATCACAGTCACCTCGGGTATGCCACTGGTACTGTAAATTATGCGCGGATAAACCAGGACACACAATTGCTCAGTACAATTTGGCTGCTTTGCATTTATGGATTTGCAATCAACGGAAGTCCTGTTGATCTTTGATCGCCACACTGCCGGAGACCATGAAAAGATCAACAGATCCCATCAAACGCGATAGAATAGCGGCCTTTTACACTCTACCAGTCACAGGTTACGCTTATGAAAGCTCCACAGGTCGGATTTGTCAGTCTCGGTTGCCCCAAAGCGCTGGTCGACAGCGAACGTATTATTACCAAACTGCGTTCCGAGGGATATGAGATTTCTGCAAATTACGACGATGCAGATTTAGTCGTGGTAAATACCTGCGGCTTTATCGACTCCGCGGTGGAAGAATCACTGGAAAGTATTGGCGAGGCCATTGCACATAATGGCAAAGTTATTGTGACCGGCTGTCTGGGCAGCCGTGACAACACCATTCGTGAAAAACATCCTCAAGTGCTGGAAATCACTGGTGCTCATGCGCTGGAGGAAGTGGTGGGAGCAGTGCATAAACACCTTCCTCAACCCCATGATCCGTTTATCAGTCTGGTACCACCAGAAGGTATCAAGCTTACTCCCCGCCACTATGCTTATCTGAAAATTTCCGAAGGCTGTAATCATCGTTGTACCTTCTGCATTATCCCGTCAATGCGTGGCGATTTAGTCAGCCGCCCCGTTAATCAGGTGGTGGCAGAAGCCAAACGCCTGGCGGATGCCGGCGTAAAAGAAATTCTGGTGATTTCGCAGGATACCAGTGCTTATGGTGTGGATCTGAAATACGCTGAATATGAATGGCAGGGTGAAAAAATTGCCACCCGCTTTACCGCCATGGCCAAAGCTTTAGGTGAACTCGGCATTTGGGTAAGGATGCATTATGTCTATCCATATCCGCACGTTGATGACGTCATTCCGTTGATGGCTGAAGGCAAGATTTTGCCGTATCTGGATATTCCATTTCAGCATGCCAGCCCGCGTATCCTGAAATTAATGAAGCGTCCGGCCTCCTCTCAGAATAATCTGGAACGGATTCAAGCCTGGCGCGCGATTTGTCCGGAAATTACCTTACGCAGTACGTTTATTGTTGGTTTTCCAGGTGAAACCGAAGGTGAGTTTGAAGAATTACTGGATTTTCTGGAGCAAGCCCAATTGGATAAAGCCGGAGCATTTAAATACTCACCGGTAGATGGTGCAGTGGCCAACCAGCTTCCTGATCCGGTTCCGGAAGACGTTAAGGAAGAACGTCTGGCCCGTTTTATGGCCAAACAAGCTGAAATCAGTGCTCAACGTTTGCAACAGAAAGTCGGCAAACGTGATTTTGTAATTATTGATGAAGTGGTTGAAGAAGGTGCGGTCGGTCGTAGTCGTGCTGATGCGCCGGAAATTGATGGTCAGGTATTTATCGATCATGCAACGCATTTAAACGTCGGCGATATTGTAGAAGTTGAATTTGAAGAAGCCGATGAACATGATCTCTGGGCCAGGCTAGTTTAAAGCTTCTGTTGTAACTGAATAAAGCGCCACTTATTTCCACGGATGGGCAGTATGCCGGCGCGCCAGGGAGGTCTGCGCTCTCGTCGCTTTTTCAGAATAACTACAAAAACGCCGGGACAAGCAATGTTCCAG
>NZ_DCSO01000001.1:303-1413 GCF_002325665.1 Methylophaga sp. UBA1464 | reverse complement strand
AGGCGGAGATGAAAGATCAACAATCCCTAGGAGCTGATTCGGTTTTTTCCGGATTCTTTAGACTGATACAAAGCGTTGTCGGCACGAATCGATAAGCGCATGGCGGACTCGCCCTGACGTAACTGTGCCACCCCAAAACTGGTTGTTATCGTCGCACGTTTATCAAGATTGGCATCAACAATCAGTTGACGTAGTTTTTCGGCGGTATGTGCTGCGGCTTCAAGCGCGGTATTTGGCAACAGAATCATAAATTCATCACCGCCCCAGCGCGCCAGCAAATCAATTTCACGGATATTCTTTTTCAACAACCGGCTCATTTGTACCAGAACCATATCGCCATTGGCATGACCAAACTCATCATTGACGATTTTAAAATCATCTATATCAAGTGCAATCACCGATAACGGTTGATGAAAACGTTCAGCTCGTTCCACTTCCAGTTCCAGTGTTTTTTCCAACCGATAACGATTGGCAACACCAGTGAGTGTATCTGTTTCGGCCAGACGTTGAACTTCAGCAATTTTACTTTCCAACTCGGCATTGGTTTGGATAAGCTGGTGAGTTCGTTCTTCTACCAAATCTTCCAACGAATGATTCTGCTGCGCCAGTCGCTCCAGATTGAGTTTACGCTCGTTGATATCACGGTGCGCTCCAATCATCCTCGCGACCGAGCCATCTTCATTCCATTCAATGATTCTGGCGCGATCCTCTATCCAAACATAATTATTATCAGACTTACGCAGGCGGTATTCAATCTGGTAGGTGCTTGCATGGTTATGAATATAATTATCAAAATGTTCCAGAACACGCCCAGAATCTTCCGGGTGCAGGCATTGTTCCCAAAATGCGACAGTAGCAGGTGTATTTGCGGCAGTATAACCCAGCATCCGAAACCATCCAGGGCTACGGTATACGTATCCTGTGTTTGCGTGCCAATCCCATACGCCATCACTGATTATGTCCAGTACGACCTGTAGACATTCATCATCTACGTCGCCAAGCCCCGTCTTCATACCCAATCCTTAGTAATCAAACACTTAAGAGCGGGAGTATCTTATAAAAATTTATGTGATGCAAGTCACAAATATATTTGGGCTGCAAATATTTCAA
>NZ_DCSO01000001.1:0-124 GCF_002325665.1 Methylophaga sp. UBA1464 | reverse complement strand
GAAAGATCAACAAGCCCTAGTGCTGACTCAATTTGGTGTTGGCTTCGGATTCAGGATCATTTTGCTTTTGCGAAACGGTTAAATTATCGGCAAGCGTCAGCACCCGCTGAGGGAATGGAATTGT
>NZ_DCSO01000060.1:19355-19617 GCF_002325665.1 Methylophaga sp. UBA1464 | reverse complement strand
ATTTCGGCTACCCACAATGGCCAGTTGCCATTTACCAAGCAAATTAATATCGCCCTGAACAAACAATAAAGCAGGTGGATCCGGTATTTGCTTGAGCAGCTCTGGATAGAGCGGATGCTGCTGATCAATAACATGACGATTATCAGCCGATAACCATTCCAGATCGCGTTCAACCTGATCCCAGTCCGGAGATTGCAGTAAGGTCAGGATTTTCGAATCAACACCTTTTAACAGGCGAGCTTCACGAAAGATATCGGCTGAG
>NZ_DCSO01000060.1:18903-19182 GCF_002325665.1 Methylophaga sp. UBA1464 | reverse complement strand
CTTCACGAAAGATATCGGCTGGCTGATTAACTTGTTGAACAAGTTTGGCAAAGGTAGCTGGCCCGACACCGGGAATACGCTGTAAAGCCAGCTGACATGCCAGGGACAGTTGCGAAGCGGAAAATCGATGCAAACTGTTTCCTTTATTCTGCGGAACGCACCTTGTCAAACAGGTGCATGGAGGTTGTTGCTTTCATCACGATGGCGTAACTTACTTTGTCATAAAGCTTGAAGACCATTGCTTCCCCGGCATGTTCATCCGGTAGGGTTACCATTGCT
>NZ_DCSO01000060.1:14614-18770 GCF_002325665.1 Methylophaga sp. UBA1464 | reverse complement strand
AATCGTTTTTCCTGCTTTATATACGGATAAAACATGGCCGGTTTCCAGGCCGTCGCGACGACCGATATTTAATACAACAATCTGATACTGACCCACCTGAGAAACACCATCAAAGACAGAAATAATCACCCCTTCCATCGGTTGCGAGGGTGCTCTTGGGAAGAAGTTAAGATCAAAGTCTTCCTCTTCAACCGCTAACAATCTATCACCCACCATGACTTCCCGATTGGTGTAGGTTAAATCCATGGTGGAAACGTCCCCAGGCTCCCTGACCACTGCATCGCCTGAATAAATAGCTTCAACACCAAGCTCTTCACCAGTATTCGGATCAAAATAAATCTTTCCGCCACGAAATACACTGAATTCATCTTGTTCCGGCTCGGTAATTCCGCGTGCATAAACAATATCACCGGCTCCGGATAACAATCTTTCATCAGCGGTCGCGACAACATAGGGGGCAGCATCAAGCACTTCGACCCCAACGACCCGCGGCTTGGTGAGAAACGGACGAATAATCGATAAAGGAATGGTACTTATTGCTTCATCCATCCTGATTTCACGCATTTCTGGTGAAAGTTTGAATGTTTGCTGACCACGATTCAGTTCCAGTACTGGCCGACCATCCCGGTAAACCAGTACTAATTCATCACCGGGGAAAATAAGATGGGGATTTTCAACCTGTGGATTAACTTGCCATATTTCCGGCCAGTGCCAGGGGTATTGGAGAAACTTCGCAGATATATCCCAGAGCGTATCGCCTTTGACTACCACGTAGCGTTCAGGATGGTTTGGATTAAGGGCTACCTGATTCGCAAGTAACGCAGAACTCATCAATAGGGCCATTAAACCCAAACAGATGTGACGTATCATCATAAAATCCTCATGGACGCTACAGGGCAGCCATTATCCCTGGATAAGCAGCAACGGCTCATAGTGTCTAATAAGCGTATACACTTATCAAGTCATCCGGCAACAAACTTGGTCTATAATGTGTCGATATCTCGACTGGTTAAACTTTTTTTGCCTGGAAAGGCCCTCTTCCTTGACGGAGTAAACAATGAAATTATCAGCTTTCTTTATTGCCAGCATGGCTACGATTGGCATTAATTCCGCTGCGATGGCTGCAGGCGATGTAGCTGCCGGAAAAGCAAAATCCGCTGTATGCGCTACTTGTCATGGTGCTGACGGCATTGCCATTATGCCGGTATACCCAAATCTCGCCGGGCAGAATGCGGAATATTTAGAGTCAGCACTTAAAGCTTACAGAGATAAACAACGTCAAGGTGGCATGGCCGCCATCATGCAGATGCAGGCAACAAACTTATCTGATGAAGATATCGCAAACCTTGCCGCATATTACGCAAGTTTAAAATAAATAAACTGCTGGTTAATTGATTCATAGCAGGTATTAACATGGCCTTACTAAACATATTGCATTTTCCGGATCCCAGACTGCGTCAGAAAGCCTTGCCGATAAAACAGGTAACGGATGATATTCGCCAGTTGGCTCAAGATATGCTGGAAACCATGTACGATGCTCCCGGCATAGGTCTGGCGGCGACTCAGGTGAACGAACAAAAGCGAGTAATCGTGATTGATGTTTCCGAAGATAAATCCAGTCCGCTGTTTTTAATCAATCCTGAATTACTGAACACTGAGGGTGAACGTGATTTTGAAGAGGGTTGCCTCTCGGTTCCTGAAGCCTACGAAACCGTTACCCGTGCCGATAAAATTCGGGTTCGCGCATTAAATCTTCAAGGCGAAACCTTTGAAATGGATGCTGACGGTATTCTGGCCACCTGCATTCAACATGAAATTGATCATCTGGAAGGAAAACTGTTTGTGGATTACTTGAGTAATCTCAAACGTCAACGCATCAAAAAACGGCTGGAGAAACACCAGAAACAAAAACTATAAGGACATCCATGCGCATCATTTTTGCCGGCACTCCGGACTTTGCTGCAACTATGCTGGCAGCTCTACTGACGACGGATCATGAAATCTGCGCCGTCTACACCCAACCGGACAGGCCTGCCGGTCGTGGCCGGAAACTCACTGCCAGCCCGGTTAAGCAACTCGCTTTACGGCATCAGATTCCTGTCGAACAGCCCATTAATTTCAAAGCCGAAGCGGATCGGGGAAAACTCGCCAGCTATCAGGCCGATCTGATGATTGTGGTGGCTTATGGGTTGTTACTGCCTCAAACGGTATTAGATACGCCCCGATTGGGCTGTATCAATGTTCATGCTTCTTTATTACCACGATGGCGTGGCGCTGCGCCCATTCAGCGCGCCATATTATCCGGGGATACGAAAACCGGCGTTTGTATTATGCAAATGGAAGCCGGATTAGATACCGGACCGGTTATCCAGCGTAGTGAAATTGCTATTGAAATGTCGGATACCGGTGAGACTTTACACGATAAACTTGCTCTTCTCGGCGCTTCTACCCTGCTGGATACGCTAAGTCGTTTTGATGAGTTACAGAAACACGCTGTTCCACAAAATAATGCTGAGAGTTGTTACGCTACAAAATTACACAAAGCCGAAGCCAATATTGACTGGTCACATTCTGCACAGCAAATCGATCGTCAAATCCGTGCATTTAACTCGTGGCCGGTTGCTCAGACCCTCTGGCAAGATAAGGTACTCCGCGTCTGGAGTGCTGAAATAATCGATAGTGCCAACAATGCAGAACCCGGCACTATTCTTCAAGTTAATCGTCAGGGGATAGATGTGGCTACCGGAGCCGGAATCATTCGTCTGTTATCTATCCAGGCACCCGGAAAAAAAGCGATGCCTGTCAATGATTTTCTGAATGCCCACCCATTGATAGCGGGTGATCATTTTGGCTAAAAGCAAAATATTGTGCGCACGTAGTGCAGCAGCTTTAGTTATTCAGCGGGTGACTCAGGGTCAATCATTAACGACGGCTTCTGTTGATATCATCAAGCGTCTGGACGAAACACAGCGCAGCTTATTTCAACAGCTGGCTTATGGTGTGATTCGCTGGCATCCCTTGCTTGAAGCACTCAGCCAACAATTACTTTCCAAACCATTAAAATCCAAAGATGGCGATATTCAAGCGCTTTTACTGATTGGAATTTATCAACTTCGCTCATTACGCATTCCGGATCATGCCGCCCTGTCTGAAACCGTTAGCGCCTGCAAATTGCTCAATAAATCATGGGCTAGCGGCTTAATGAATGCATGTCTGCGAAATTATCAACGGCAGCAGCAAGCAATGGAAAAATCCATCGCGGAACAGCCTGTCAGTCAATATGCGCATCCCGCATGGTTGATTGAAAAGTATCAAAACGACTGGCCGGAGTTATGGCAGAACATTTTGACAGCCAATAATCAGCAACCACCCATGATGCTGCGGGTTAACCGCCGGGAGTATTCCACTTCGGAATATCTGGAATTATTGGCTAAAGCCGGCA
Organism: Methylophaga sp. UBA1464; assembly: GCF_002325665.1. NCBI lineage: Bacteria > Pseudomonadati > Pseudomonadota > Gammaproteobacteria > Thiotrichales > Piscirickettsiaceae > Methylophaga > Methylophaga sp. UBA1464. Next base: position 15,328 of record NZ_DCSO01000060.1, on the reverse strand, counting down.
TCCAGGGTGAAGCTATTGAAAATTGCCCTCAAGGCATCTTGCTGGAACAGGCATGTGATGTATTTGCCTTGCCGGGTTTTGTAGAAGGTGCCGTTTCAGTACAGGATGGTGCCGCACAAAAAGTTGCTGATTTGCTTGAATTACAGTCTGAACAACGCATTCTGGATGCCTGTGCAGCGCCGGGAGGCAAAACCTGCCATATTCTGGAAAGATTTCCAGCAAACCAGGTAACCGCACTCGATATTAGTGAGGAGCGGCTCAAACAGGTGAACGAAAACCTTTCCCGATTACATTTATCAGCTGATTGTCTGGCAGCAAATGCCAGCGATACTCTAAACTGGTGGAATGGTGAGCAGTTTGACCGTATATTGATTGACGCACCATGTTCAGGCAGTGGAGTCATTCGTCGGCATCCGGATATCAAACTGCTGAGAAAACCAGACGATATCGAACAATTGGTTCTGCAACAGCGAGCTTTGCTGGATAATTTGTGGCCATTACTGAAACCCGATGGTTTACTGGTTTACACTACCTGCTCTGCATTTAAGCAGGAAAATGAATTACAGATAGAAGCATTTTTGCAGCGTCAGCCTGACGCGATGGAGCAGCATCCAGCAAAGGCTCCAGCACGAAGAGTACGTTTTGGCTATCAATTGCTACCGGGAGATAACGATCTGGATGGTTTCTATTATGCCTGCCTGCGTCACCGCTAAA
>NZ_DCSO01000060.1:9552-14593 GCF_002325665.1 Methylophaga sp. UBA1464 | reverse complement strand
GCTAAACGTCTTCTGACGTCTGTTTTTTTGGTCTTTGTATCAGTGCAAACTGTACACGCGGAAGTTTTTCGTGTTGAAGAAGCTCGGACATCTCCAGCAGGCAATGGTTATCTATTGAATGCCAATATCAGTTATCCACTGAATCCCCGTGTAAAAGAAGCGCTATACAATGGTGTCCCTATAACGTTCGTGCAGGAGATTCAGCTCATCAGGATCTATCCTGTTTTGGGTGAATGGTGGCAATGGCGCAGCAATATCTGGTCAACCGAAATCCGTTACGTTTTGCGTTATCACGATCTCTCCCAACAGTATTTACTGCACTCAATGGAAACCAAAACGCATCGTAATTTTCCGACGATGGAGAGCGCGCTGATGGGTATGGGGGTGATAAAAGATTTCAGCTTACCCCCTCAGCATACCCTCGATACGCATAACCTAGTTCTCAGAGTACGCAGCCAGATTGATTTGAACGCCCTGCCGTCACCGATGCGGCCCGGCGCATTTCTGTCCAGCAAATGGGATTTAGCCAGCGAATGGTATGAGGTGGCATGGCCTTCCAACTAATCAGGGGACTCAGCTCAGGAACTGCACCGTATTTTTCACTGGCCTTGCTACTGTTAGTTCTGGCCTATTTACTCAGTGCGGCAACTCAGGATACCTCACGACTCAGTGACTTGTTTCTCTATATTTTCGGGCTGGGGCTGGTGTGCCTTTTATTGCTGGCCGGAATTCTGGCCCGTGGGTTATATCGGCTTTACCGGGATTTTAAACGCAAAGCACCGGGTTCCCGACTCACACTGAAACTGGTCAGTTTGTTTGTATTATTAATCGTCGGCTCAACCAGTATTGTTTACGGATTCTCTGTCCACTTCCTGCAACGCGGCATTAACAGCTGGTTTGATGTAAAAGTTGAGCAAGCTCTGGAAGATTCTCTTGAGTTAAGTCGCAGCGCTTTTGGTATACGTATGCGTACTTTACTGCGACAGACACGAATGATGGCGGGTGTATTATCAGAATTGCCAGACACCCGTCTGACCAATAGTCTGCGAGAGCTGGTGCAATTGAGTGGCGCCCTGGAAATCAGTATCTGGAATATGAGTGGACAACTAGTGGTTTCCAGCATTGAAAACCCGGCCATTTTTCTTCCCCAAGGTCCTGATGAATCGATTGTGCGCCGTTTGCAGCAAGGCGAAGACTATATAGGTCTGGATCCAGCAGCAAATGATGAACTGGAATTACGGGCTGCAGTAATGTTACCGCGTAAATCGATTCTGGCCGAAGAACGGTTTTTACATGTGGCTTTTCCGGTCAATGAACACTTGAGCTCCCTGGGCAAAAATGTTCAGGATGCCTACACGGATTACAAAGAGCTGAGCTATTTACGCAAACCGTTAGTCACCATATTCACCCTGACACTGAGCCTGATAGTATTTTTGACCATGCTTGCTTCAATCTGGTTTGCAGTATGGATTTCAAGACGTATGGTTCAGCCGCTACAGGAACTGGCTGCAGGAACCCAGGCCGTCGCTTCTGGTAACTACAATATGCAATTAACCGCATCCGGACATGATGAGATCGGTTTTCTGGTACGTTCATTTAATCAGATGACGCAACGCCTGACGCAAGCCAGAAATGCCTCCGATAGAAGCCATCGGTTACTGGAACAGCAAACCAGTTACCTGACGACAGTACTTGGCAGCCCGTCAAGCGGTGTTATTACCATTGATAACGATCTGTATTTGCGTACCGCCAATGTCGCCAGCAGTAAAATACTTGGCGTGAACTTGCAGCAACGATTGGAAAGCTCTCTGGATACATTGGGCAAAATCAATGACAACCTGCATAGCTTTTCCCTGTTAATACAAAACTACACATTCAAATCAGTTGCCTGGCAACAGCAGATAGAACTGCAACAAACCAAGGGACGTCAAACACTGATGTGTCACGGCACCCCTTTACCGGCTGACACGGGCTGGGTTATCGTGTTTGATGATATAACGACATTGCTTCAGGCACAGCGAAATGCAGCATGGGGCGAAGTGGCCAGACGTCTGGCACACGAAATCAAAAATCCGTTAACCCCAATCCAATTATCTGCCGAGCGCTTACAACACAAGTACGCTTCATTAGTGCCACCGGATCAAACAGAGACATTACAAAAACTCACTGATACGATCGTGCAACAGGTTGAAGCCATGAAAGATATGGTCAACGAGTTTTCTGATTATGCCCGCAGTCCCGGATTACAGCTGGAAAAAGTCTCCATCGGCGAATTACTCAGAGAAGTATTGACCCTGTATCAAAGTCATTCCAATCATCAATTCACTTTACTGAACAGTCCAACAGAGATTCCTATCAGGCTTGATAAAAACCGGATGCGACAGGTATTCCACAATTTACTGAAAAATGCCATTGAAGCCAGTGAAGAAGCGGACAAAGCTGTGGATATTGTGATCAGTTATCACGTTATCATTCAGCAACATATGCCGTGGTTGGAAATTACCATTAATGATCAGGGGCCGGGTTTTCCCCAGGAAATGATCGATAAACTGTTCGAGCCATACGCTACCACTAAAATAAAAGGCACCGGGCTGGGACTGGCAATAGTAAAAAAAATCATCGAAGAACATGGCGGGGATGTTTGGGCAGAAAACCTTAACCCCGAAGGAGCAGGTATAATAATCCGGCTACCACTGGAGGAAGATTAGGCGTGAGTACTGAAAAACCACTTATTTTAGTTGTAGATGATGAGCCTGATATCCGTGAGCTCATTAAAGATATTCTCGAAGATGAAGCCTACAGGGTCATCACGGCAAGTAATGGTGAGGAAGCGCGTCTGATCTTTACCCAAAAACAGCCACAACTGGTGCTGCTGGATATCTGGATGCCTGATGTAGACGGTATCAGCTTGCTGAAGGAATTTAAGCAACAAAATACAGGTGTCACCATTGTTATGATGTCAGGGCATGGCACTATCGAAACGGCCGTAGAGGCTACCCGCTCCGGTGCCAGTGATTTTATTGAAAAACCCTTATCCATGGCAAAATTACTACGTGCAGTGGAATTAGCCATTGAGAACCGTGCAAAACAGGCTGCTCAGCGTTATGAGTTTGCTTTAGAACCGGTCGGTAAAAGTGCCAAAATGGCGCAGCTGCGTGAACAGGCCGAACGTGTTGCCGGGCATGAAATGCCGATATTACTGATTGGCGAAGGTGGCACAGGGAAACATTGTTTTGCCTATTATCTGCACAGATTAGGCTTATATAACAACGGGAAATTCATTGAGTTCAGTCCCGAAAGCTTCCCGCTTGATAGCCACAAATTGATTTCACTGGCTCAGAACAACACGATCTATATCAATGATGTCGCTTTACTCAGTGACGAAGCTCAAGCTTTGCTATTGCACTTGCTGGAAAGTGGCCGTCTCAGAGAATGCCAGTTGATTTGTGCCACCCAGCAGGGACTGGACAAGGTTATTGCTCGTGGAGACTTCAGTGAAGGTCTGTTTTATCAACTTAATACCATCACGTTACAATTACCCGCATTACGGGACCATGTTGAAGATATACCCGAACTGGTGCATTTCTTTGTTGATCAGCAGACCTCACAAGCGGATTTGCCCTATCGCCGTTTTACCGTAGCGGCTCAGAACCGCTTACGAAATTATGCCTGGCCAGGCAATGTACTGGAATTAAAAAATGTCATTCAACGGTTGTTGGTATTTGGCGATTCTGATGATATTGATGTCGATGATGTGGAAGCGGCTTTGCTGGCCGAGCAACCACCCCAGGCGGATGACGTAACCGGTATCAACTTTGATCAACCCTTGCGTGAGGCACGCGAACAATTTGAACGGATTTATTTACTGCAGAAACTGCAGGAAACCGATGGCAACGTGGGCAAAGCCGCTAAATTAGCCGGTATGGAACGCACCCATCTGTACCGGAAGTTACGGGCGCTGGGCATTGATAGTAAACAAGTTTAAGGATTTGCAATGAAGATTCTAATCCTCGGCGCTGGACAGGTTGGTGCCTCCGTTGCAGCTACTCTCGCCCGTGAGGATGATGACATTACCTTAGTTGATACAGACGCCAATAGTCTGCATAAACTTCAGGATCATTACGATATTCGTACTATTCAAGGTCTTGCTTCGCATCCGGCCGTATTAGAACGAGCAGGAGCGGCTGATGCCGATCTGGTGCTGGCTGTGACCAATAGTGACGAAACCAATATGGTGGCTTGCCAGATATGTCATACGCTGTATAACACACCCACCAAAATTGCCCGGATTCGTGCTCCTGAATATCTTACAAAACCAGAACTTTTCAACAATGAAGCCATTGCTATTGATGTGCTGATCAGTCCTGAACAGCTGGTCACCGACTACATTGAAAGATTAATCAGTCATCCTAATGCCCTGCAGGTTCTGGACTTTGCTGATGGCCTGGTGCAACTGGTTGCTGTCCGAGCTTTTCATGGGGGGCCTTTAGTCGGTAATCCGCTGCGCGAACTACGAAAACATATTCCAAAAACCGAAACCCGGGTGGCGGCAATCTTCCGTAATGGCAAAGCCATCCTGCCGGAAGCCGAAACCGTCATCGAAGCGGATGATGAAGTATTTTTTATCGCCGCCAGCAAAGATATCCGCTCGGTGATGGCCGAATTACGACGACTGGAAAAACCGTATAAACGCATCATGCTGGCCGGTGGTGGCAATATCGGTATCCGGTTGGCCAGAGCGCTGGAAAACGACTATCAGATCAAAATCATCGAAGCCAATAGCGATCGGGCAGATTATTTATCAGAAGAATTATCCAAAAGTATCGTCCTGTTAGGCGATGTCGCCAATGAAGAGTTATTACTCGAAGAAGAAATTGATAAGGTGGACTTATTCTGCGCACTGACCAATGATGATGAAGCCAATATCTTATCGGCAATGCTGGCGAAGCGCCTGGGTGCCCGCAAAGTATTGTCATTAATCAATCGTGCCGCGTATGTGGATCTGGTTGAAAGCGGCACCATTGATATTGCACTGTCTCCC
>NZ_DCSO01000060.1:4320-9413 GCF_002325665.1 Methylophaga sp. UBA1464 | reverse complement strand
CGGCGTGGTGATATTGTAGCGGTGCATTCCTTGCGCCGTGGCGCTGCTGAGGCTTTGGAAGCCATTGCTCATGGCGATAAAGGTTCTTCCATGGTAGTTGGCCGACGCATTGATGAAATTGATTTGCCACCGGGCACCTCTATTGGCGCAATCGTTCGCGGTGAAGAAGTTATTATTGCTCACCGAAACACCATGATTGAAGCAGAAGATCATGTCATTCTGTTTTTAACCAATAAACGCTACATCAAAGAAGTTGAACGCTTATTCCAGGTCGGGTTCACCTTCTTTTAATCTTATGTCCTATTCACTTAAACATCATTTTCTGATCGCCATGCCAACCCTGATAGACAGTTTTTTCTATCATTCAGTGGTGTATCTATGTGAACACGATGAAGAAGGTGCAATGGGCTTAATCATAAACCGTCCCACCCGAATCATGATGCAGGAGCTACTTAACCACCTGCAAATCACCAATACTTCCGAATGGGCTAGCAACACCGCCGTTTTGTTTGGTGGTCCAGTGCAAAAAGATCAGGGTATGGTGGTGCATGATGGTGGGGAACAATGGAAAAATACCCTTAAGATATCCGAGCAAACGTTTTTAACCACTTCCAGCGATATCCTGCAATCATTAGGCACCCAGAACGGGCCGCCACATTCAATAGTCACTTTGGGTTATGCTGCATGGGAAGCCGGTCAACTGGAACAGGAAATAGCGGAAAACAGCTGGCTGACCGTGCAGGCGACCCCTGAACTGCTATATCAAACGCCCGCAGAGGAACGCTGGCATGCGGCAGCTAAATTACTGGGCATCGACATCAATCTGATGTCTAATACAACTGGTCATGCATGAATTCTGAGAAAAATATACTCGGTTTTGATTTTGGCATGAAAAGCATAGGTGTTGCGGTCGGTCATCAATTAACCAACACGGCCAGAGGCATTGCCGCTTTATCCGCCCGTGATGGCATTCCGGATTGGGATAGCATCGCTAATTTAATTAAGGAGTGGCAGCCTGGTCTTATTGTGGTTGGCTTGCCGCTGAATATGGATGGCACCGAACAGTTAATGACCGCCGCCGCCAGAAAATTTGGCAACCGGATGAACAATCGTTTTAATATTCCGGTGGCCTGGCAGGATGAACGCCTGACAACCTTTGAAGCACTCGATCAAATGGGAATACGCAGTAAAATGCAGACCGACAAACGTAGTGATGTCGATAAACTCTCGGCTCAAATTATTCTTCAATCATGGCTGGACCAACAATGACAATGCCCCAAACCACAGCGGAAATTCAAAGTCTGCTAGAAGAGATGGCTGAATCCATACGTGATGATCTCGCCGACAAAGATCCGTTTCTGATCGGAATCCATACCGGTGGCGTCTGGGTCGCAAAAGCCTTGCAGAACATTCTTGGCGAAGACTTTTTTGATGCGCCGCTTGGCACCCTGAATATTGCCTATTATCGTGATGATTTCACTCGCATCGGCATGCATCCTCAGGTTTCGCCTTCCGATCTGCCCTTTGAAGTAGACAATCGCCATCTGGTGTTAGTAGATGATATTTTTTACAGTGGTCGCACAACACGGGCTGCGCTGAATGAAATTTTTGATTATGGTCGTCCAGCGAGCGTGACGTTAGCCGTGCTGATTGAACGGGATGGTCGTGAATTACCCATCCGTCCGGATATTGTTGGGGCCTCCGTTATTTTACCCCGCAATCAACATTTAAAACTTCGTAACCGCGATGGTTTGCAACTGGAAACACGCGCAGCAGGAGCGCTGCATGCCGAGTAATCAACTGACAGAAGGTGGCCAATTGCGGCATTTTCTGACGATTGAAGGTCTGAAACGCCCATTACTGACAGAAATCATGGATCGGGCTGAGCAGTTTTCCAGTATCAGCCATCGCCAGGTAAAAAAAGTCCCATTGCTACGTGGCAAAACCATTATCAATTTATTTTTTGAAAACAGTACACGCACCCGTTCAACCTTTGAGTTAGCTGCCAAACGTCTTTCAGCCGATGTGATGAACTTTAATATCAGCACCTCTGCAACCTCTAAAGGTGAAAGCCTCCTCGACACACTGCATAACCTTGAAGCCATGCACACGGATATGTTTGTGGTTCGCCATGATCAAAGTGGTGCAGCAGAGTTTATTGCCCAACATGTCGCACCGCATGTCAGTGTTATCAACGCAGGCGACGGCTGTCATGCTCACCCCACTCAGGCCATGCTGGATATGTTTACTATCCGCCGCCATAAACAGGATTTTGCCAACCTTCGCGTGGCAATAATCGGCGATATTCTGCACTCGCGGGTAGCCCGCTCACAAATTCAGGCGCTAGCCACACTTGGTGTAGGTGAGATCCGCGTTATTGGTCCACAGACGTTATTACCGCGTGAGAGCCAAACACTGGGTGTGCATGTTTATCATGACATGGCTGCGGGTCTTGAGGGTGTAGATGTGGTCATTACCTTACGCTTACAGCTTGAACGTATGCAAGGCGCTTTATTACCCAGTGCACGGGAATATTTCCGCTGTTATGGGCTGACCGAAGAAAAACTTAAATATGCAAAGCCGGACGCCATTGTCATGCATCCCGGCCCGATCAATCGTGGTGTTGAAATAGCCTCGTCAGTTGCCGATGGGCCACAATCAGTGATTCTTGAGCAGGTAACCCACGGTATCGCCATTCGCATGGCGGTGATGTCGATGGCCCTGGCCAGTCAATCAGAACAGGCAGAAGTCGAATAATGAAGATTTGTATTCAAAATGGTCGTGTCATAGACCCTGCCAGCCAACTTGATATCGATCACAATGTTTACATCGAAGATGGCCGCATCATTGCCATCGCTGAAGAGTTGCCCGGTTTTGATGCCGATATCGAAATTGATGCCTATAACAAAATCGTCTGTCCCGGACTGGTCGACCTGAGTGCCCGGTTACGTGAACCCGGACAGGAGCATACTGCCACCATTGAGAGTGAAACCCGTGCTGCTGCTGCAGGAGGGATCACCACATTGGCCGTTCCACCTGATACCGATCCAGTAATCGATAATCCAGCAGTAGTTGAATTGATCGAGGATCGAGCAAAAAAGGCCGGCCGCACGATGGTGCTCACCGTAGGTGCATTGACCCAAAAACTGAATGGCGAACTGCTGGCAGAAATGGCCGCGTTAAAAGCAGCGGGCTGTGTGGGGGTCAGTAATGGCGTGACCGAAATTAAAAATACCGTAGTCTGGCGCCGTGCACTTGAATATGCTGCTACGCTGGACTTGACTGTATTTATTAACCCCGCTGATCCCTGGTTACAAAAACAGGGCTGCGTGCATGAAGGAACGGTCAGTGCCAGATTAGGTTTATCCGGTATCCCGGAAAGTGCGGAAACCATTGCCGTAAGTCGGGACTTAATTCTGATTGAACAAACCGGAGTGCGTGCTCACTTTCACAGTATCTCTACAGGAAAAGCGGTCAAACTTATTCGCGAAGCACAAGAGCGTGGCTTACCTGTTACTGCTGATGTCAGCGCCCATCACTTACATCTTTGTGAACATGATCTGGGAAATTACGACAGTTTCAGTCATGTGATGCCACCCTTACGAAGCGTACGGGATCGCGAACAGTTAAAACAAGGCTTACGTGATGGAGTCATTCAAGCGGTCTCTTCTCATCATCAGCCGCTGGATGCCGATGCCAAATTAGGTCCGTTTGCCGAAACCCTGCCGGGCCTTTCGGCACTGGAAACCCTATTACCCCTGACACTCAAGCTGGTAGAAGATGATGAAATCACCCTGCATCAGGCTATTGCCAGTCTGACCTGTCAGCCAGCCGCTATTCTGGGTATTGAAGCAGGACAACTCAAAGCCGGTGCCAGTGCTGATATCTGTATTATTGATGCGGATGTACAATATGACTGTCAGCCCTCCGAATTTGTCAGTGCCGGAAAAAACAGCCCTTTTGGCGGGTGGTTGTTTCAGCATCAGGTCAGCCATACGCTGTTTCAGGGTAAACTCGTTTATCAGCGCCAGCCCAACTAGCCCATGCGGAGTCTTTAAAATGACAATTATGCGTTATTGTTTTCGAGTTCTTGGTTTGCTCGCATTTACTGTACTGTTTTCAGCCTGTACTCCTGAAATTGGTTCAGATGAATGGTGTGTGCATATGAAAGAGAAGCCCAAAGGTGACTGGACAGCAAATGAAGCCGGTGCTTATGCGGAACATTGTCTGCTCTGACTATCATGTCGCAACCGTTATTTGCATTTGATTTTGATGGGGTAATTTGCGACAGCGCCATTGAAACCGGATTAAGTGGCTGGCAAGTTGCAGCGCAAATCTGGGGAGATATGCCAAAGCAAATGCCGGAACAAATCCTGACGGATTTTCGTCAGGTGAGACCGGTGATGGAAACTGGCTTCGAATCGATTCTGATATGTCGACTATTGTTTGAAGCGATTAGCCCAGATAGTTTATTAAATGATTTTACCGGCCAAATCGACAATCTTGTGCTACGGGACCAGCTTGATAAAACGGATTTAAAAAAACGGTTTGGTGTGTATCGGGACAGCTGGATTGACGCCGATTTTGCCGGCTGGATCAAAATGAATCCGCTTTACCCGGGTGTTATTGACCTGTTAAGTCAAATCCCCCGTCACCAGCTTTTTATTATTACAACCAAACAGGAACGATTTGTCAGTGCGATCCTTGAAGCCAATCAAATAACTGTGGAGCCTACACAAATCTATGGTTTGGAACGTAATCTGAAAAAGCCTCAAATTCTTAATCAGCTTCAGCAATCACATCCACAAACCGCTATTCTGTTCATTGAAGATCGACTGCCCACATTACTGGATGTTATTGCGACCGCTTCCCTGTCCAGCGTTCAATTGTATTTCGCAAACTGGGGTTACAATACTGAAGATGACAAACATCACGCATACCTGCATCCCAGAATCACCCATATAGATTCACCTTCTTTACAAAACTTGACACCATGTTGAGGTAACATCCCCTTGGAACTCTCGGCAGGGAAATTTGCCCATAAACGGAAACCAGACATCGCACCTAGCTGAATTCAGTTTAGACCATCATTC
>NZ_DCSO01000060.1:561-4094 GCF_002325665.1 Methylophaga sp. UBA1464 | reverse complement strand
CAGGTTATCGCCAGACTTGATGATCGCTTGCTTCGCTCCCAACTCACCCGCGCCCAGGCATTAACCAGAAAATCTGCTACCGATCTTGCCCAAATCAAAGATCTGGTTGCCCGAAAATTGACGACTCAGACCGAATTAACCCGTATTGAAACAGAACTCGCTGTCGCCCAGGCTGAACAGGAATCCCTACAAACCCGCCTATCCTATTTTGTCATTCGTTCTCCGATAAGTGGCGTCATTACACAGCGTAACAGTGAACCCGGCAACATTGCTGAGCGTTATTCACATCTGATGACGATTGCCAATCAACAGACGTTAATTACCGAAGTGCGCCTCTCAGAATTACTTTTAAACAATATTCAGGTCGGTGATGATGTATCCATTCAAATTGATGCATTACGTACTGGCCGACGTCCGCATCCAGACCTCACCGGTAAAATCAGTCGAATCTTTCCGGATATTGATCCAATGACCCGAACCGGAACACTTGAAATAGCGTTGTCCCCCGTTCCGGAAGGTGCCAGGGCTGGCCAATTTGTCCGTGTAACGCTCACCACACAACAGGCAAAAAGACTGTTAGTGCCATTTATCGCGCTGCGCCGTTCTGTCGAAGAGGAGTATGTGTTTATTGCAGATAGCGATAATGTCGTGAAGCGTGTGCCCGTCTCTACCGGGCTGGAAATTGCAGATCAGATAGAAATTGTAGAAGGCCTGGAAGGCGGTGAGCAGGTTGTTATTCGTGGATTTACCAATCTTCGGGAAAATAAAGCGGTGAAAATCGTTAATGCGCCTGCTGCAAGACAAGCCATGCCGGCATCAACCAAACAAATCACTTCCCAATGAGAATCCAGGGAGGTGTGCTGGCAGCCTGGTCGATTAAGCACCCGATCGGTGTCTCAATGATTGCAGCAACAGTCATCGTCCTTGGATTAGCGGTTTTAAGCCGCCTGGCAATCGATCTGCTACCCCAAATTGTCTATCCCGATATTCGGGTACGTATTCTCGATCCAGGTGTCCCCGCAAGTGTCATGGAAGATCAGGTCACACGGTTAGTCGAAGAACAGTTAGCGATTACCGAAGATGCGTTAAACGTGCAGTCCTCTTCTGATCTCGGTTTGGTTGAAATTGATATTACCTTTGATTATGGCAAAGATATCGATATCGCCCTCCGAGACGCCAGTACGCGATTGGATCGGGCCAAAACCCAGCTCCCCGATTCCATTCAACCACCTGAAATCTACAAACGTGACCCATCACAGATCCCAGTTATTGAATTTGTCGTTAGCTCTGATTTAATGGATTTAGTTGATCTGCGAACCTGGACCGACGATGTCTTAAGCAAATGGTTTATTAATTTGCCTGGGGTTGCTGCCGCAGAAATCGGTGGCGGGGTTGAACGCGAAATTCAGATCATCCCAGACCAGCAGCGCCTGGCAGCGATGGGACTCAGCTATCGCAATATTGTAGATGCCATTCAGACAGCCAACGATGATATCGCAATTGGACGATTGCAAATGCCGGGCAATGAGATTACCGGTCGCATTGGTGGCCGATTGAATTCGGTTGAAGCAATTCGGCAACTACCGATTGGACGATCAGATAATAATATTATCAAACTGCATGAAGTGGCTAAGGTTGTCGACAGCAGTGAAGATGAGAGACTGCGAATCCGGGCCAATGGTATCAGCGGCATCAAAATGGCCATCCAAAAACAGCCAACGGCCAACACGAATAATGTGGTTGAAGTGGTGAAACGCCAACTGCTCTGGCTTGAAGAACAGAATGTCATCCCCCCCGGCATCGATGTGACAACCGTGACAGACCAATCTGTCTATATCAAACAGTCTCTGAAAAATGCTGCAACAGCCGCTATCAGTGGCGGTATTCTGGCCATGCTGGTGGTGTATCTGTTTCTCGGCAATTTACGTCGTACCTTAATCATTGGCAGTGCTATCCCAATTGCCATTATGTTTACCTTTGTATTGATGGGCATGGGTGGACTGACGCTCAATATCATGACCTTAGGCGGTCTGGCGCTTGGTGTGGGAATGCTGGTGGACAACACCATTGTCATGCTGGAAAACATCTATCGTCATCAATGCAAGCATGAGCAACCCCTGGAAGCCGGTACCCATGCAGCAGCGGAAGTCAACGGTCCGATTATCGCTTCAACATCAACCAACCTTGCAGCCATTTTGCCGTTTTTATTTATCGGCGGTTTAACCGGATTATTGTTCAGCGAACTGATTTTCACTATTTCAGCAGCCATTTTTGCCTCTATGGTGATTGCCCTCACCCTGGTTCCAGCCTATGCCGCCAAAGTCACCCAAATCAGCAATAATCCCATCCGTAGAATGATGGATGGTTTAATTGGCTTTTTACAATTGGGTTACGGCAAAGTCATTCGTTTTTTCCTGAAAATCAAATTGTTAATCATCGCGTTATTTATTGGTGGCTTTGCCCTGAGTTTGCCAGTTTTTACCAGTGGTCATCAGATCTTACTGCCCAATATCGATGACGGTCGTATTGAAGTACGGATGATTTCTGACTCCGGTGTCTCGGTGGATGAGATGGACAGTTATGTTCAGGAGCTTGAACGAATCATGCATGCCAAACCGGAAACGATGACCATCTTCACTCTGGTAGGGGGCAGCGTCTTCGGACGCTCTCAGCGTGAAGAACCCAGTCGGGCAGAAATGACTGTTGAGCTTGTGCCTGCGGATGAAAGGGAGATATCCAGCCAGCAATGGATAAAAGATATCCGCAAACAGGTCGATGAACTGCAGATCGCGGGACTACGCGTGTTTTTATTTCAACGCGGCATTCGGGGATTACGCACTCATAGCGGAGATCAGGATATAAGTCTGCGATTACAGGGCAATGATTTTTCTGTCATGAAAACCGTTGCCGATGAGATCGCCGATAAAATGCGACGAATTCCGCAATTAAGCAATGTAGAACACTCTGCAGAAGATGAACGGTTTGAAATTTCCATCAAACTGAATCGGGATAGAGCACAGGAACTTGGGTTAAACATGCAGGATCTTGCTGAAGCCGCTCAAACGGCTTTGCAGGGACGCGTTATCAGTGATTTTCTTGAAGGTAACCGCTCTTATGATATCCGTCTGAGACTTCCTCAGGAAGAAATGAACAATCCACAGGCGTTACGATCCATCATTCTGTTTCCTTCATCAGATGGAAGCACACCGTTATATCTTGGCGATGTTGCCGAAATTGAATTACTGGATACACCGTCACGGATTCGTCGTGAAAACCAGATGCGTATTGTAGAGTTATCAGCTGCATTGGTTGATGGTGCAACGTTAGGAGAAGCCTTGATTCAACTGGATCAAATGCGTCAGGAAATTAATTTACCATCGGGTTATACCATCTACGATGGGGGGCAAAGACAAGCCCTTGAACAACAGCAAAATCAAAACCTTCTTCTGATTGCTCTGGCATTATTTCTGGTTTTGGTCGTTATGGCGATTCAGTACGAATCGTTGCTTAACCCTATCATTATTCTGTTAAGC
>NZ_DCSO01000060.1:0-482 GCF_002325665.1 Methylophaga sp. UBA1464 | reverse complement strand
ATTATTCTGTTAAGCGTTCCGTTTGCTGCGATTGGTGTAGCACTGGGAATTTATTGGATCGATCTGCCACTCTCCATGCCAATTTGGTTAGGTACGATTATGCTGATTGGCATTGTGGTCAATAACGCGATATTACTGGTGAACTATATTGAGCTTGAACGACGACACAACAACAACTTAACCGAAGCCGTCGTTGAAGCCGTGCGACTGCGGTTGCGTCCGATATTAATGACCACATTGAGTACGGTCATGGGGATGCTGCCACTGGCGATTGGTTTTGGGGAAGGTTCTGAAATGTTGCAGCCACTGGCGATAGCCGTAGTATGGGGATTAAGCTTTTCGATGATGGTCAGTTTACTGCTGGTTCCTCTGGTATATCACCTGTTTCACTCGATTAGAGATCGAAACACACTTGATAACCAGGCAGCTTTAACTTAGAGGGAAAGGTCTACCAAATAAATGGCGGAGCGGACGGGACTCGA
>NZ_DCSO01000103.1:12087-12739 GCF_002325665.1 Methylophaga sp. UBA1464 | reverse complement strand
GGCGGTTTCCGCTTTGGATTGCTCGCAACTCTCTTCCGTCTGCATCTGATAAGGATCAATCGGTGGATTAAGCTGGCCGGGCTTATCAATACTGGTAGAGTCCTTTTCCCACCATTCTTCACGTCGACCATGACGACGGGTATAAACCGTGCCGCGCACATCTGTCAGGTCTTTAACCGCTTCACCCTGTGCCAGCCGATGGGCTATTTCCACTACCTGGCGTTCACCGTTACCGTAAACCAGTAAATCCGCTTTGGAATCCATAATCACGCTGCGACGGACTTTTTCAGACCAGTAGTCATAATGTGCAATACGACGCAGACTGGCTTCGATGCCACCAATAACAATTGGCACACCTTTATAGGCTTCCCGACAACGCTGACTGTATACGACGACGCTGTGATCAGGGCGTTTGCCACCTTCACCATCAGCAGTGTAAGCATCATTACGACGAATTTTTTTATCGGAGGTGTAACGATTGACCATCGAATCCATATTGCCGCCGGTGACGCCAAAAAACAGATTCGGTTTACCAAGTCGTTGAAAATCTTTGGTGCTGTTCCAATCCGGTTGCGAGATGATGCCGACTCGAAAGCCTTGAGATTCCAGCAAGCGACCAATTAATGCCATGCCAAAACTGGGATGATCCACT
>NZ_DCSO01000103.1:8214-11958 GCF_002325665.1 Methylophaga sp. UBA1464 | reverse complement strand
TAATGCCATGCCGAAACTGGGATGATCCACATAGGCATCACCGGTAATGATAATCACATCGCAGCTGTCCCAACCCAGAGCTTCCATTTCACTGCGTGACATTGGCAATTGTGGTGCAATGCCGAAGCGGTGAGCCCAGAATTTGCGGTAGGAAAAAATATCAGGAGCGGCTTGCATAGAACCTCAGATCAACAACAGCGAAAAATCAACGGCTTATTGTAACAAACACAGGGCTGTTATTTTTGTCTTTTGCTCACCGCTGTTTGCTGACGAACCATGCCTTGATTTAATGAAAATTGATCTTGAGGATTCTAAAAAGTATTAATGATGGAGTGATATTAGGGGTTTACAGCCGCTTTAAATGACTCCAAAGAATCAACGATAATAACCGGAGTACCTTTTTCTACCCACATGGCTAATTCCCGAACTTCCGCATTGCGCATCGCAATACAGCCCTGAGTCCAATTGGAAACCTCATGAATATCGAGTTTGTCAGGCGTTTCATCGCCAATTCCATGAATACCAATCTGCCCACCTAAAGGCGTATTTTGGGGTGGCGTTTCGTTATAGATAAAAGCAGCCAGAATTTGGCGATATTCCTTACGAGTGATGCGTCCTTCCTTGAGGGCCTGTTTGGCATCATCCATATTTGGATAATCCAGGTGCATAAACAGATAAAACCGGTCACTACTGCGAATATCCTTTATCCGATAATGACCTTTGGGGGTTCTGCGATCGCCCTCTTGCATCTTGGGCTGCCGGCCACCACTGCCTAAAGCCACTTTAAAGCTACGCAACGTTTTATCGTCTTTTCTAACCAATAATTTGTTTTCTGAGCGCACGATAACCAATTCTATCTCCCCCGATGCCGCCATCGTGACCGTTGGGAAGTGAAGTAAAAGGGCTATGAAAAGCAGCCTGAACATAGGGCAATTAATCCGCTAAAAGATGTGAACTGATTTTTATCATAAAACGCCTTAATTATCACCTGTAAATAAATATTTTTAAAGAAATAATCGATTTAAAAATGAAATGTTCTGCTTTATCAGATCATGCAGGGATTGTGGTAAATCAACATCAAATTGCAGATTCAGTGAATCGGCCAGATCACGATGCCTTTTTAACTGGCTCACATTGAACCTTTGTTTCAAGGCCAGACCAATCACATTGCCCTTATCAGCAACTGGCAACACCAAGGTCTGATCAGCAAAGCTTTGGTTAATTCGTTGCATCGATTGACTGAATCCCGGACGGTCAGTTCCCCATAAATTAATACTCATTAGGCCATCATCATTTAAAACACCGGCACAGGCATCAAAAAAGGCCTGACCACCAACGCTGGCAGACATACCCAGATGATCATAGGCATCGACCAAAAGCAAATCATAAAATGCACCATTACTGAAAAACTGGTCACTGACAAACTGGTAGCCATCACCATGATGAATTCGCAATCTGGGATCATTATGCGGCACATTAAAATAACGTTGTGCAACATCAATCACATCCTGCCGGTATTCAATGACATCAATCTGACATTCATTAAAATGATGTAATAAAAACTTAACCAGCGAGCCGCCACCTAAACCAATAACACAGATATTCCTTGGCTTCGGCTGAAACAATAAGCCCGCCATCATGGCACGTGTGTAACTCAGTTCAAGCAGATGTGGTGATTGCAGTGACATACTGCTCTGCCGAGGATAGGTACCAAAATGCAACGATCTTTTATCACCAATATCAACGACTTCAATGATGCCTTCATCAGATGCAGCTTGATACACTACAAAGCCGCCATAATAGAGTTGCATTATTGAGAAGCCTCTTCATCCAGCAGTTGTTTGACTAACCAGCCATGAACCTGGTTGGTTAACTGTTTAGGCGCACTACTGAAATAATGATCCGCTCCAGTAATCTGTCGTAAATGATAATTGGTTCTCTGTTCGGTTTTCATCTGTGTCCGGCGTTGGAGAATGGCTTGTTTAACCTCGTCTTTCTGCCTGCTGCCCATAATTTCTAACGTTGGAATGGTCACATCAATAATACCGATGCCTTCTGATAACGCTCCAGTATTAATCATAACCAAAGCGGTGACTGGAACCGCTGTTTCATTAAGCGCCTTTAATGCTAGCCGACCGCCTGCTCCCTGACCAATCAACACGATATTTTCGTGGCCCTCTTGTTGTAACTTAAGTAATGCTGCATCTATTCGCTCAGCTGTGGTGACCATTTTATAGATTTCCGCAGATGACTCCGCTGTTAACGAATCAACGGGAGCTTCAGCATCACCGGAAGGATTATCATCTGATACTTCCGCCGTTTGAACCGCTTCAACTGGATCCACTGTAGCCTCAGTTTCAGCTGTCAATTGAGACTGGTCGTTATCTTCACTAAAGCGAATAATCTTAATGGCCAGAGTATTCCAGCCATGACTTGGTAGCTGACGTCTTAATAAACCAACAGCAGCGCTATCAATATGCTCATTAATATCATGTAGCAATAATACGGCACCGCGAGGTATGCCAAGGGTTTGCGATAAATATGCGGCGGCAATAGTCTGCTCACCAACTGGCAATACTTCATAACCTTTTGTTACTGATCCCTGACGCAAAATTTGTGGCTTTTCTGCGGAAGCATCATCCACAGCTCCAGCATAGGCTGCCGGGTTCGTTAAAAAAAGTATGCATAATGTAAGAAATAATCGTCTCTGGATTTGCACCGGTTTTCCTATTTGTGTCGGTTAGGCATCTCGCGCCAGTATAATCAGCGATAGTGAATTTCAAAAGCTGAAAAAACCCATGTTTTGCGGTAGAGTAACGGGTTTTGACAGTAAATTTTTAACTAACTTAGAGAGAATCCGACATGGCCGAATTCAAAATTGCCCCATCAATCCTCTCCGCTGACTTTGCCCGTCTTGGCGAAGAAGTGGTAAATGTACTGGCCTCAGGTGCTGACATTGTTCATTTTGATGTCATGGATAATCATTATGTGCCCAACCTGACGATCGGACCTTTAGTCTGTGAAGCATTGCGCAAACACGGTGTTACCGCCGAAATTGACGTGCATTTAATGGTTAAACCGGTTGATCGCATTATTCCTGATTTTGCTAAAGCGGGCGCCAGTTTCATTACTTTTCACCCTGAAGCATCCGAGCATATTGACCGCAGCCTGCAACTGATTAAAGCCGAAGGCTGTAAAGCAGGTCTGGTATTTAACCCGGCCACACCACTGACTTTAGCAGAACATGTTCTGGATAAAGTGGATCGTATTCTGCTGATGTCAGTTAACCCGGGTTTTGGCGGCCAGAAATTTATTCCTCACACGTTGGAAAAACTCCGTCAGGCCCGCAAAATGATTGATGAAAGTGGTTACGACATCGATCTGGAAATCGATGGTGGCGTAAACGTACAGAACATTCGTGAAATTGCTGAAGCCGGTGCCCGTACATTCGTTGCAGGTTCAGCAGTATTTGGTGCAGCTCAGGACAGCGATCCCAATAAATACGAAACCGTTATCGCAGCACTGCGTGCAGAATTAGCTCAAGCTAAAATCTAAATAATGGCTTTAATCAAGCCGGATCTGGCACTCATCGATCTTGACGGCACGCTGGTTGACAGTGTGCCGGATCTGGCCTGGTGTACTGATCAGACTATGCTGACACTTGGTATGCCCGTACACGGTGAAGCCAAAGTCAGAACCTGGGTGGGGAATGGTGTTGAAAGACTGATTAAGCGCGCCCTGATA
>NZ_DCSO01000103.1:3518-8157 GCF_002325665.1 Methylophaga sp. UBA1464 | reverse complement strand
GCGCCCTGATAAATCAGTTGGATGGTGAACCGGCAGAAGCACTTTATGCTAAAGCCGCACCCATCTTTATGGAATTGTATGCCGAGAACACCAGCAAACGCAGTCAGTTATACCCTGCTGTAGAACAGGGATTGCAATGGTTAAAACAACAAGGCATACATCTGGGCTGTGTAACAAATAAAGATGAACAATTTACTTTACCGATATTAAATAATCTGGGGATCCATGATTATTTTGAACTGGTTGTCAGCGGTGATACCTTACCGCAGAAAAAACCGGATCCTGCACCACTGCTTTATGCCGCCAGTTATTTTAACATCGAGCCACGAAGAGCATTGATGATTGGCGACTCGGTAAGTGATGTCAAAGCATCGCGCGCCGCAGGTTTTCAGATTGTTTGTATGAGTTATGGTTACAACCACGGGAATGATATCCGCTCTGCTAATCCAGACGCGGTTATTGATAGTTTTGCCGAGTTAAATACTCTTTTTTAGAAGCCGGACATGAAACAGGCACAATTCGACCAACTGGCCAGTGAAGGCTATAACCGCATCCCTCTCTATCGCGAAGTACTCGCTGATTTAGATACGCCATTAAGCACTTATCTTAAACTGGCAGATGCACCCTATTCCTATCTCTTTGAGTCCGTTCATGGGGGCGAAAAATGGGGTCGTTATTCGATTATTGGTCTGCCCTGCGAATCAGTGATTAAAGTCTTTGGTGATCAAATCAAAGTCTATCAGCGTGATGTGCTGATAAATGAGATACAACATGAAGATCCCTTAACATGGATTGCCGAGTTTCAGTCGAAGTTTCATGTTCCCTCACTGGAGCATCTGCCTAAATTTAATGGTGGACTGGTTGGCTATTTCGGTTATGACACAGTCCGTTATGTTGAAACTCGTTTAGGGGATGCACCGCAGAATGATCCATTGGGTTGTCCTGATGTGCTGCTGATGGTGTCTGACGAATTAGTGGTGTTTGATAATCTCAGTGGGCGGCTGTTTTTGATCGTACACGCTGATCCAACGCTTCCTGATGCCTACGACAAAGCGCAGGAACGTTTGGATCAACTGATTCGCAAACTTCGTGAATCCACTCCCAAGTTCAGTGAGAAACGGCCTCAAAATGCGGTTTCAGAACAGGATTTTGTTTCCGGTTTTACCCATGATGGTTTTATTGAAGCCGTCAGCAAGGCCAAACAATATATAAATGATGGCGACATCATGCAGGTTGTCTTGTCACAACGTCTGTCTGTACCGTTTCATGCTGCGGAGATCGATTTATACCGTGCCTTGCGCACGTTGAATCCATCACCGTATATGTATTACCTGAATCTTGAGGACTTCCATATTGTCGGATCTTCTCCGGAAATTCTGGTACGCATGGAAGACAATGAGGTAACGGTTCGCCCGATTGCCGGTACACGTCGTCGTGGTGCTAACGCTGAGCAGGACAAAGCCTTGGAACAGGAACTGCTCAACGATCCGAAAGAGCTGGCTGAACATTTAATGCTGATTGATCTCGGACGCAATGATGTAGGTCGTGTCAGTCAGACCGGTACCGTCAAACTGACCGACAAAATGGTAATAGAACGTTATTCGCATGTCATGCATATTGTTTCCAATGTCACTGGGCAGGTATTACCGGGGATGACCGCAATGGACGCCCTCCGAGCCACCTTCCCTGCCGGAACGGTCAGTGGTGCACCGAAAGTAAGGGCAATGGAAATAATCGATGAATTCGAGCCGGTAAAACGCGGGGTTTATGCGGGGGCAATCGGTTATCTGTCCTGGGCAGGCAATATGGATACGGCAATCGCCATCCGCACCGCCGTCATCAAGGATAAACAACTGCACATTCAAGCCGGTGCTGGAATCGTCTATGACTCAGTTCCGGAAATGGAATGGGAAGAAACCATGAATAAAGCCCGTGCAATATTCAAGGCGGTTGCCATGGCAGAGGCGGGTCTTGAGCCGCCAAAACCGACTGAATAAATAACAGGACCGACTATGCTGTTAATGATTGATAACTATGATTCGTTCACCTACAACCTGGTGCAGTATTTTGCTGAACTGGGTGCTGAGGTGGAAGTACAGCGTAATGACAAGCTGACGATTAACGACATAGAAACACTTGACCCTGAGCTTATTGTGATTTCGCCAGGTCCATGCACCCCTAATGAAGCGGGCATTTCACTGGATGTTATTCATCATTTCGCCGGAAAAAAACCCATTTTAGGAGTCTGTCTCGGACATCAGGCCATTGGACAGGCCTTTGGTGGTGAAGTGATCCATGCACGGGAAATCATGCATGGTAAAACTTCCCCGGTACATCATAAAAATGTCGGTGTGTTTCAGGGACTGAATAATCCGTTGCAGGCTACTCGTTATCACTCTCTGGTCATCAAAAAAGAAACGCTGCCTGACTGTTTTGAGGTGACAGCCTGGACCGAAAATCCCGATGGCAGCATAGATGAAATCATGGGTGTCCGGCATAAAACCCTGCCAATTGAGGGAGTGCAGTTTCATCCTGAGTCCATTCTGACCGAACAGGGCCATCAATTATTGAAAAATTTTCTGGATGAACATCATGGTTGATACTGAGTTCACGATGCAGGCCGCAATAAAACTTATTACCCAGCATCAGCATTTGTCCGAGCAGCAAATGACCGCAGCAATGCGAATGATCATGACCGGTAAAGCCACAGACGCGCAGATTGGTGGCTTTTTAATTGGCTTACAGATGAAAGGCGAAACCATTACTGAAATTGCCGCAGCGGCATCCGTGATGCGTGAATTAGCCACGCCAGTAAACGTGACCGGTGAACATGTCATTGATACCTGTGGAACAGGTGGAGATGGTGCCAGCAGTTTTAATGTTTCAACCGCCAGTGCCTTTGTGGTAGCTGCGGCGGGTGCCAAAGTTGCAAAACATGGCAATCGTTCAGTCAGCAGTACTTCCGGCAGTGCCGATGTACTGGAAACGGCCGGTGTCAATCTGGAATTAACACCTGAGCAGGTTGCGCATTGCGTTGAAACCACAGGCGTTGGTTTTATGTTTGCCCAACGCCATCATGGTGCAATGAAACATACTGTCGGACCTCGCCGTGAAATGGGTGTACGCACCATTTTCAATTTACTCGGCCCACTAACCAACCCTGCCAAAGCCAAACATCAGGTGATGGGCGTGTTTGATAAAAAATGGGTTGAACCTATCGCTCAGGTTTTACAAAAACTGGGCAGTAAACATGTAATGGTGGTGCATGCCGAAGACGGTATGGATGAGATCAGTATTGGTGCAGACACCTTTGTCGCTGAACTCAAAGATGGCGTCATTTCCACCTACACTATCAAGCCCGAAGATTTTGTCATGCAACGTACCGATATCAGCCAGCTGACGGTCTCCAATGCACAGCAAAGTCTCGATATTATCAAACGCGTGTTTGCCGGTGAGCCCGGTCCGGCACGCGATATTGTCGTGCTGAATGCCGGCGCTGCCATTTACACAGCAGATCTGGCTGACAGCCTTGCTGAAGGCGTTCGTCAGGCAAAACACTTTATCGATAATGGTATTGCCCACCAAAAACTAGATGCACTCATCACCTGCAGCCAACTTTAAAAGATCGTTTATGACTGACACACCCGATATTCTGAAAAAAATTCTGCAACGCAAACAACAGGAAATTGCTGAACGCAGTAAACATTTGCCAATTAATCTGTTGCAGCAACTCGCCGAAAATGCTGACCCGGTCCGCGGCTTTGTCGAAGCCATTGAACGTAAACTGGCTGCGGGACAAAGTGCCGTTATTGCCGAAATAAAAAAAGCCTCGCCCAGTAAAGGTGTTCTGCGGGCTGACTTCAAACCGGCCGAAATTGCGTTATCTTATGAAAATGGTGGCGCAGCCTGTTTATCCGTTTTGACCGATCGGGATTTTTTCCAGGGCCACGAGGATTATCTCAAACAGGCGCGAACGGCCTGTCAGTTACCCGTTATTCGTAAAGATTTTATTATCGACCCCTACCAGGTATTTGAAGCCAGAGCGATTGGTGCGGATTGTATTTTACTGATTGTCGCTGCTTTGGATGATGATCAACTGGAACAGTTGAGTCAGTTGGCCATTCTGCTGGATATGGATGTGCTGGTTGAAGTTCATAACGAAGAATAATTACATCGGGCACTGGTATTGAATCTGCCCTTAATCGGCATTAATAACCGGGATTTACATACATTTGAAACCTCGCTAGAGACCACTATTAAATTGCTCAACTTTATTCCGGATGAGACCATTGTGATCACCGAGAGCGGCATCCTTGGCAAGGCAGATGTGGCTTTGATGCGTGAGCACGGAGTAAATGGCTTTTTGGTGGGTGAAGCCTTTATGCGCGCAGATGAACCGGGTGAAGCCCTAGCCAACCTTTTTAATTAATGCATTAACGCCGCGATGCTCTTCATCAAATAGCACCATGGTTTTACCATGAGCCCATAAGACACCGCGTTCCTGCAATTCTTTAAGCACCCGACCGACCATTTCTCGCGAACAGCCCACAATGCGACTGACTTCCTGACGGGTGATTTTGATTTGACGGCCATGTTCATGACGCATGGCATCAGGCTGTCCCGCCAGATCTTTCAAGGC
>NZ_DCSO01000103.1:1003-3424 GCF_002325665.1 Methylophaga sp. UBA1464 | reverse complement strand
CAAGGCTTCTTCTACCCGGCCCGATACATCCATAAACGCCATGTTGGTGGCTTTACGGGTCGTGGTCAGTAAACGTCTGGACATCTGCTCACCCAACGTTTCCAGTAAATACGGATAACAACCTTTCAATTCTGTTTTGGAAAGCGCTTTCAGTGTTTGATAACTGATTTCTTCTGTGCGGCAATCGGTTCTGGCTTTGACCACCGACATGCGGTCGTTGATGGTATCGTGAAAATACCCCACTTCACCGATAAAGTCGCCCTGGTTAAGGTAGGCAACTATTAATTCCTCACCTTCTTCATTTTCAACACAGATGCTGATAGAGCCTTCGCGTATATAATAGAGCTTGTCAGGAATATCACCCGGTCGGGCCAGCATCGTTTTGGCAGGATAAACTTTGCTGTGACAGTGTTTAAAAAATTCTGCCAACTGCTCTTCTCTTTCTTTATGTTTTAAATAATCCATGTCATGAAGGCTCAGCTTTATTTTTATAGGGATTAATTCTGCCCAATTCCGATGAATATGGCAAAATTAAACGTTATTAAATGTATTTTATGCAGGATGAGTTAAATGAAAGCAAGAGTAAAGTGGGTTGAGGATGTTTTATTTGTCGGTGAGTCTGGTACCGGCCATACCATCGTAATGGATGGCCCGGAAGAAGCCGGTGGCCATGGCACAGGCATGCGCCCCATGGAGCTATTGTTACTGGGTCTGGGCGGCTGCACCTCATTTGATGTTATCGATATTCTGAAAAAATCGCGTCAGGATGTGACGGACTGTGTGGTCGAGGTTTCCGCAGAACGCAGTACTGAAGCCCCCAAAGTGTTCACCAAAATTCATGTGCATTACACGGTAACCGGTCGCAACCTTAAACAGAACTTTGTGGATCGCGCAGTCAAGCTGTCGACCGAAAAATATTGCTCAGCGTCAATCATGCTGGCAAAAACAGCGGAAATCACTCACGACTATGAAGTGATTGAACAAACGTAATTCTTTGATTTTTAAAAAGGGAGCATAACCATGCAGCGCCCAACTCGAACCGGCGGTTTACGCCATGTGGCATTAACCGTCGATAACCTCGAAGCCTGTGAACAGTTTTATGTGGATTTATTGGGCATGGAAGTCGAGTGGCGACCCGATGCAGATAATGTGTATCTGACGTCAGGTAATGATAACCTGGCCTTGCACCGTGGTGAAAATATCAATAAAACCCCGGTTCAGCCCCTGGATCACATCGGCTTCATCATTCCAACCCCTGATCAGGTTGATGAATGGTATGCTTTTCTGGATCATCATGCCGTTCCCATGCGCCAGCCACCTCGCACCCATCGCGATGGTGCCCGCAGTTTTTATTGTTTTGATCCCGCCGGAACGGTTGTGCAGATCATCTATCATCCACCGATTTCGTAAATCAGAGTTATTATGAAAGCCTATATCTATAAAAGCCGAAAAAAAGAAGAGCTGTATCTTTATCTCAGCAAAAAAGATGATTTTTCAGAAGTCCCGCCAAGTCTCTATGGGTCAATGGGCAACGAACCAATATTTGTGATGGAACTCGAGCTTAGCCCGGAGCGAAAGCTGGCTAGAGAAGATGTAAATAAAGTCATTCATAATCTGGAAACACAGGGCTTCCATGTACAAATGCCGCCGACCAATGATTTATTGTTACATCGTGAGCGCACAGGCCAACTGCATTAATTTAAGTCAAACCAGTTTTTTCAGCTCGTAAAGTAATTCCAATGCGGCCTTGGGTGTTAATTCATCCGGATTGATTTGCCCGATTTTATGAATCAAAACGGCATTATCCGGTTGGGCAAATAAATCCTGTTGCGGTTGTAGCTCCTGGCCCTCCGAACCAACGCTGCGTTGTGACTCTAACGTCGCCAGTTTATGTTTGGCTGCCTGAATAACATCGTTTGGCACCCCAGCCAATTGTGCAACCTGTAATCCATAACTCTGATTAGCTGCACCCGGTTTTAATTGATGTAAAAACACAATTTTGTCGCCATGTTCAATGGCATCCAAATGCACATTAGCCGCTTTGCCATATAACGCTGGTAGCTGGGTCATCTCGAAATAATGTGTCGCAAATAAGGTATAAGCACCAATATCCCGTACCAGTTTTTCAGCGCAACTCCAGGCCAGCGCCAGCCCATCGAATGTACTGGTCCCACGCCCCACTTCATCCATCAACACCAGACTTTGTGCCGTCGCGTTGTTCAGAATATTGGCCGCTTCATTCATTTCCACCATAAACGTGGAACGACCTGACGCCAGATCATCACTGGCACCGATACGGGTAAAAATCTGATCTATCTGGCCAATTTTGGCTGATTCCGCCGGTACGTAGCTGCCCATATACGCCATGATAACTATCAAGGCAGTCTGACGCATATAGGTGGATTTACCGCCCATGTTCGG
>NZ_DCSO01000103.1:596-905 GCF_002325665.1 Methylophaga sp. UBA1464 | reverse complement strand
TAGGTGGATTTACCGCCCATGTTTGGTCCGGTAATCACCAGCATCGACTGTTCATTTAATTGCAAATCATTTGGGCAGAAATGGGTTTTCTGCACTGCCTCAACCACCGGATGCCGACCAGCCTGAATCGATAAGCCTTTATCGGTGGTTAACTGCGGCGCAACATAATTGAGTGTTTGCGCTCGCTCAGCCAGATTTGCCAAAACATCAAGCTCAGCCAGTGCCGCAGCACAATGGGTCAATGCTGCAAGATCAGGATGAATCAGTTTAAAGAGTTCTTCATATAAAGATTTTTCCAATGCCAACGCT
>NZ_DCSO01000103.1:0-432 GCF_002325665.1 Methylophaga sp. UBA1464 | reverse complement strand
ATGCCAACGCTTTTTCGCTGGCACTGAGCACCTGATCTTCATGGGTTTTTAATTCAGCTGTGATATAACGCTCAGCATTTTTCAATGTTTGCCGACGCTGATAATCAGCGGGCAATTGAATATTGTGGGCACGGCTGATTTCGATATAAAAGCCATGCACTTTGTTATAACCGACTTTTAAGGTGCTGACCCCGGTCCGTTCCCGTTCACGCTGTTCCAGTTCACGCAAAAAATCATTGGCATTCAGATGCAGATTACGTAACCGATCCAGTTCCGCATGATAGCCTTCGGCAATCACCCCGCCATCTCGAATCAACACTGGCGGTTCTTCAATAATGGCTCTATTCAATAGCTCAAGTAATTCCGGAAAAGTCCCCAATTCGCGATCGATCTGCTTCAGCAATCTGGTTTGAGTAGCCGATAAAGATTGAT
>NZ_DCSO01000054.1:19956-21734 GCF_002325665.1 Methylophaga sp. UBA1464 | reverse complement strand
AAATACATTTGAGGATGATGTTTATCCTGAATATGAAGAACTGCAAGGCGTCCGTCCTTATACTGCTTTGGAATTAGCTGGACGTGATGTCTATCAACGTGAAGGGTGTTACCTGTGTCATTCACAAATGGTGCGTCCATTCCGTGATGAAAAAGATCGTTATGGTCATTATTCGCTCGCAGTGGAATCAAAATATGATCACCCGTTCCAATGGGGGTCTAAACGTACAGGTCCCGATTTAGCACGTGTGGGGGGTAAATACTCCGATGCTTGGCACATTCAGCATTTACGGGATCCACGTTCTGTCGTACCTGAATCTGTTATGCCGCGTTACCCGTGGCTGGATAATGCCACCATTGACGGAGAAGGCATGATTAAACGCCTGAAAGCGATGAAGGTATTGGGTGTGCCATATAGCGATGAAGAAATCCTGGGTGCAGCTGAAGCGGTAGAGGGTAAAACAGAAATGGATGCTTTGGTGGCCTATCTGCAGGTATTAGGCACTATGATCAATTTCGAACCTGGTAGAGATTACCGTGAGTGATTTTCTATCCTACTTCAATACAAATTGGTCAGCAATGACCGTAAGCGATTGGGTTGGTACGATACTGACGGTCATAATTTTCTTACTGATGTTTGGTATGTATTTCTGGGTCTTACGTCCAAAAAATAAAGAAAAGCTTGAATCACATCGTGACTTGCCGCTGAGAGATGACGATATAAATTCGGAGAAAAATGATGGCTGATAACAATAAAAACCCAAATGAATGTCCAGATACTGGTCATGAATGGGATGGCATCAGAGAGTTAACTAATCCACCGCCACGCTGGTGGACAATAGCCCTGTATCTGAGTGGTTTATTAGTGCTGGTCTATTTTATTTTGTATCCATCTCTGCCATTGGTAACAGGAAATACCAAAGGTATTCTGGGATGGACCCAGATTAAAGAATACAAAGAAGATCTGGCAAAAATCGAAGAAAAACGTGCACCGTTTGAAGATCGTATCGCTGCACTGTCTGCTGAAGAGATTCTTGAAGATGATGAATTGTTGCGTTATGCGGTAGGTTCCAGCAAGGTGCTTTATGGCGATAACTGTGCTGCCTGCCATGGTGTTGGTGGCTATCCACAACCTGGTTCTGGTTATCCCATTCTTGCCGACGATGACTGGTTGTATGGCGGTACTGTGGACAAAATTATCGAAACACTGGCTAAAGGCCGTCAAGGCATGATGCCTGCACATGCTGAATTATTGACGGATGAAGAAGTTGATGGTTTGGTTGAGTTTGTTATAAACAGTTCTAATGGCGAAGCCACAGAAGCTGAGTGGAAGCTATATAACGAAAAAGGCTGTGTGGCTTGCCACGGTGCAGATGCCAAAGGTATCCAGCAGCTTGGTTCAGCGAATCTTGCGGACAAAGTTTGGCGTTTTTCGGGTGAGCCCGATGAAATTCGCCATACCATTCTTCATGGTGTGAATGATGCCAACGATCCGCAAACACGCGTAGCTGTTATGCCTGCCTGGAATGAAAAACTTGCCGTGCGTCTTGAGGCAGAAGAGTACGGTGATGATCCTGAAGAATATTACGAAGGTGATGAAACAGAACGTTTAACTGAAAACGAAATCAAAAAGCTGTCAATTTATGTACACCAGCTTGGTGGTGGCGAATAGTAAACGTAAACTGATTATTGCGTGTCGACAGATGCAAGGAGATTGATATGGGTTTAGATGCTGTAGCGATTGGTGCGATTGTAAGTCTTGTATTGACAATTGTTGTG
>NZ_DCSO01000054.1:19339-19900 GCF_002325665.1 Methylophaga sp. UBA1464 | reverse complement strand
GATAGTTGTCATTGGCGTCATTGCATACAAGGTAGTCAAAAATATGGAAGATAGTTCCAACGATAATTAAGTAAATGATAAACGCAAAAAAAGCCGATTATTTCGGCTTTTTTTGTAAATTAAAAACTAAATCAGTAAATGCTTATGTGCTCGAACGTGTTACAATTCCATCGGATAAGCTGTGAATGAGGTCCAAACTGTGTCGGAACAAGCGAAGTCAGCTGAGCTCAATATTAATGACATCTATGATGAGGTCTCTGACTGGCATGTTAACGCCGGCGGCACTAAAGTCGTAGCAAAACGTATGTCGGGCCGTTTCAGACGACTGAAATGGTTTGGCATGTCAGTGTGGTTAATCTTCTTTCTTGGTCCCTACCTCCGTTGGAATGGACAACAAGCTGTTCTTTTTGATATTCCCAATCGGCAGTTCAATTTTTTTGATATCACAATTTTTCCGCAAGATATCTGGATGTTGTCCCTTACCTTGTTGTTTTTTGCCATATTACTGGCTGCAGTCACCAGTATAGCCGGTCGCGTATTCTGTGGTTATTTCTGTTTTCA
>NZ_DCSO01000054.1:11280-19255 GCF_002325665.1 Methylophaga sp. UBA1464 | reverse complement strand
TTCTGTGGTTATTTCTGTTTTCAGACTGTCTGGACAGATGTTTTTACGTTTATCGAAACACGCATCGAAGGGGATACCCCTCAGAAGGCGATGAAATTTAAAAATGCGCCGGCCTCCATCAGCAAAATCTCACGTATTACTCTGAAGCACGGTCTTTGGTTGGCAATTGCCCTGTTAACAGGGGTATCGTTTGCTGCCTGGTTTACTGATGCTTACCAGCTCTGGCATGACTATTTCACTTTACAGGCTTCGTTGGTGGCTTGGATTGTATTAGGTATGTTTACCGTTGGTACCTATGTTTTTGCGGGTTTTATGCGAGAGCAGGTTTGTTTCTGGCTTTGTCCATACGCACGTTTACAGGGCGTAATGTATGATCAGGATACGGTGCTGCCAGCCTATGATGCCGAGCGTGGAGAGCCACGCGGTAAACTGAAAAAGGGGGCTGTTGATGCCACTAAAGGTAGCTGTATTGATTGCAAGGTGTGCGTGGCTGTGTGTCCGACCGGCATCGATATTCGTAAAGGCCAGCAAGAAGGCTGTATCACCTGTGGTATGTGTATTGACGCGTGTGACAGCATTATGGATAAGACCAATCAGCCTCGTGGATTGATTCGTTACGCATCCTATAAGGATTTACATCACAATGCTCAACCCGCTGCTTTATACAAGCGCCCAAGAGTTATCATTTACTCATTCATTTTAATGATGGCACTGTCGGGCGTCGGATATGGTTTTGCGACGCTTTCCACAACTGAATTTCAGGTGATTCATAACCGCCAACCTGTATTTGTCCAGCTCAGCGATGGGTCTATTCAAAACCGTTACACACTTAAAATGCTCAACAAGACGAATGAAAACATTGAGGTAGAATATGCCATCAGTGGTTTGGATGGAGCAACTTTGCATGGTATCGATCACAACGTTATTATCGAACCCGGTAAGGTTATTCCATTGCAGGCGCTAGTCAGAATTCCTGATGGAATGCTCAACAAAGATCTTGAGCATGTCACATTTATCGCGAATGTTATTTCAAATCCGGATATTTCTGTGCAATACGAAAGTATTTTTATGGGGCCGAAATGATGGCTATTTCACAAGACAATAATCAGGCATTAAAAAACCCGTGGGTTTTAGGTTTTTTAGCATTTTTATGCACCTTTGTAACCGTCAATATTATCTTTATTTATCTGGCATTCAGTTCGCCGCCTAATCTGGTGGTTGATAACTATTACGAGCGTGGTAAGAAGTATGCCCAGCAAGAGTTGCAAATGGAGCAGGAAAAAAAACTGGGCTGGAGCGGCGTTATTATGGCTCCGCCCAAAAGTCGGGTAAATCAACGTCAGGCCTATGAAGTGTTTATTCAGGGCAAAAACTCAACGGCAGTACAGTTGGACTCCGTTACCCTGTTTGCTTATCGTCCATCCGATATGCGTGAAGATTTTTCAGTTGAGATGAACCCAATAGGACTGGGTCGCTATGGCACCGATGTTGAATTTGGTTTGCCGGGAAACTGGGACATCATCGTTGAAGCCAAACGTGGTGAAGATGAATTTTTAATCACTCGACGTATTTTTATCGATCCTTAAATTCGTTAGTAACTGGTAAGTTGAAACTCATTGTCTGAAGCTACTACGCAAGTTAAAGCCTGCGATTGTTTTCACTGCGGGCTTCCCGTCAGGAATTCCGGTGAATTTGTTGCACAAATTCAGTCAACCACGCATGAGTTCTGTTGCCATGGTTGCAGAATGGCCTGCCAGACGATCTATGCTGCAGGTTTACAAAGCTTCTATAGCAAAACTCCAGAGGGCGAACGACTCGCCCCACCCCCCGATACTGCAAATGATTTCCATGCCTACGATCTCGATGAAATTCAGGCTGATTATGTCGACACCGTTGATGAAAAACGCACGATAAATCTGTTAATTGATGGCATTCATTGTGCAGCCTGCGTCTGGTTAATTGAGCATGCTTTATATAAATTGCCAGGTGTATTGGCGGCGGATGTGAATCTGACAGCAAAACGCTGTCGCATCTGTTGGGATAATCGCAAAACGTCCTTATCCATTTTAATGCAGCATTTAGCTGAGCTTGGTTATGCCGCTGTTCCATTTGATCCGGAAACGGCAGAAGGGGCATTGGCTAAGCGACACCGTGGATTAATCTATCGTATGGCATTTGCCGGGTTTGCGATGATGAACCTGATGTGGGTTTCGATTGCCCTTTATTCCGGTGCTGCTGAGGATGAGTTTCGAGACTTGTTTCATTGGGTTGGTTTTTTGATTGCTACTCCAACCTTACTTTACTCGGGTTATCCTTTTTTCCGACATTCAATCAGCGGATTACGCAGTCGTTATTTAACAATGGATTTACCGATTGCTATCGGTGCAACGGCCACTTATCTCTATTCTTCCTATATTACTTTTACTGGCTCAGTTGAAGGCGAAGTTTTCTTTGATACAGTCGTGAACTTTATATTTGTTATTCTGATTGGGCGTTATCTGGAAGCGCTTTCCAAACGCAATGCGTTATCAGCCACCCGTCGCATGCTCGAATTGCAGCCCAAACTGGCAACAGTCATTGAAGCAGGGATACAGAAAACAGTACCTATTCGTTCGGTTAAGGTCGGTGATTTGGTTTTAGTGCGGCCGGGTGAAAATATTCCAGTTGATGGCGTTGTGACAGATGGCGAGAGCGCCGTAGATGAATCGATGCTGACAGGGGAATCGCAACCTGTGCGCAAACAGGTAAACGACATGGTTGTCGCTGGAAGCATCAATAGTGAAGGTGCATTTGTGGTGAAAGCGCAGCAGGTATTACGCCATACTGCCTTAGCCAAAATAATCGCTTTGATGGATGAGGCACAAACTTCAAAAGCCCCCATTCAAACATTGGCAGACAAAATCGTGCCCTGGTTTGTCGTTATTACGCTGACGCTTGCAACGCTAACATTTGTATTCTGGGTTGGGAGTGATTTTGAAAAAGCCTTACTGGCCGCAGCCTCGGTTTTAGTGGTTACGTGTCCCTGTGCATTTGGTATGGCCACGCCAATGTCCATTGCTGTTGCCAGCGGAGTGGGGGCCAGCAATGGAATCCTGATCAAACAGGGTGTTGCATTGGAATCGTTATCCCGCGTAACACATTACGTGTTTGATAAAACCGGTACCTTGACTGAAGGACGACTTAAGCTGGTTGAACGAATTACCGCAGAAGGAATCTCCGAACAACAGTTACTGCAGATTGCGGCTTCGGCAGAGCAGCAATCCGAGCATGGTATTGCAAAAACGATTGTTTCAGCCGCTCAGCAATATGCCCTCCCGTTATTTGAGATATCTCAGTTTTATGCCTCTCCGGGAAGAGGCGTGGAAGCGCAGATTGAAGGCAATAAAATTATTGTTGGCACCGCGGATTGGATGCTTTCACATCAGGTTATTCTTAATAACGCCTGGCAGTTAAAAGTCGATCAGCTGGAGCAGCAAGGTATCAGTTGTGTGTTTGTCGCCAGCGAGAAAAAATTAATCGGCATATTAGGCCTGTTTGATACATTACGTGATGACGCCAAAGCCATGATTTCGGACATGTTAGCCAATGGTCTTAAAGTGACTGTGTTAAGCGGAGACCGACAGCAGGTAGTCAATTCAGTAACGGCCGACCTTGGAAATATTAAGCGCATGGCCGAGGTCTTGCCTGCTGATAAACGCCGGTTTATTCAACAATTACAACAACAGGGCGATTGTGTTGCCATGGTAGGGGATGGCATTAATGATTCGCCGGCATTGATTCAGGCTGATGTAGGCATTGCGCTGGCTTCCGGAACGGATGTATCTATTGAAAGTGCAGATATTGTTTTATCACACAATCAATTAAGTCAGGTTGCATTAGCGCGGCAATTGGCTACCCGGACGTTACGCACTATTCGCCAGAATATTGTATTATCGATCAGCTATAACGTGATTATGGTTCCATTAGCAATGATGGCATTAGTCAGTCCTTTACTGGCAGCAATCACGATGCCGATAAGTTCGTTACTTGTCATTGGTAATGCTGCCAGGATTAGTCGAATATTTAAGAGGTAGGCTATGGAGGTCATATACGGACTTTTACCCGGGATGTTATTACTGGGTTTAGTGGGAGTTGTGGTTTTTTTCTGGGCCGTTCGCAGTGGCCAATATGATGATATGGAAGGCGCCGCTAATCGAGTTTTGATGGAAGATGATAATCATTCAGAAGAAATCGAAGTGGAATCAGACGTGGAAAATACAAATAATAATGAGCATAAATCTGATTAAATTATTATTCCATCCGCAACCCCGTTTATGCCAACTAACAATGGCTTGGCAGCAGAACGGTACTTTAATATGAATGGGAGTATCAACGGATCATTAGCTGTAGTTGGCCTGCATATAATTGTGCTTTTATCCAGGAAAAATCATCAGAAAAGCAATCTTTATGCAGCTTTTATATGCCCCGACTGAACAGTGCTATGCCTTGTGCAACAGGGACACTAGTTAAGATAGCGAGATGGACCTTTTCCAGTATCAACAGTATGTCCGTCTCAGTAGCAAAGTTTGACTTAGCAAATTACAAAATGGAATGTATCTCCGATTCAAATCGGATGCTTTTGAGTTTTCATACCAGCTCCATGAACGAGTGTGAATTATATGAACAGGGAAAATATGTTTAAGCATTGGAGCATCCGGACCATGCTGAATTTATGGGCTGTTATTACGCTATTAATGGTATTGGTGATTGCTGGAATTTCCATTTCTGTATTCAGTCATTACAGATGGTTGATGATCTTTAGCAGTTTAATGATTGTTTTAGGAATAACCTGGTTTGTACTCAGCATGAAAGCGCGTATCAACCAGCCTATGCAGCGATTACGAAGTGCAATGCATGCCTTGTCAGAACAAAAATTTGATACCCGAATGTCAACCAGTAATGGTCAGAGTGAATTTAATTTACTTGCCAATGACTTTAATGTCTTTGCTGCACAAACCCAGGAGTTGATTGCAAAGCTGGATGAAACCAAGCATTCGCTCGAAATCCGTGAAACAAGGCTTCGAGCCATTCTTAACGGCGTCCCTGAAGCGATTCTGGCTATCCAGGCGGATGGATCAATTAGCTCATGCAATCCTGCTGCTGAACGAATATTACAAGCGAGTGAAAACCAATTAGCTGGACAGAATATTCTGCAGTTCATTGCCCCATCCGAGCACATTAAATCACTCAACGATATTGCTGAATCACAAAAAATTAATCGTGAATTTGAAGGGCGAAACTGGTACGGGGAGACTTTTTCCATGTGGTTGTCACTTCGCCCTTTATCACAATTTGACGATGATATCTGGGTTTGCGTGATTTCAGACATCAGTTCATGGAAGCGAACCAAGTTGGCGTTGGTGCAGACCAGCAATGAATTAAACGCCATTCTGGAAAACGCCATGGTGGGTATTGCCTTTATTAAAAACCGTCATATTATTCGGGTGAATAATAAATTCGAACAACTGTTTTTGTTTCCACGCGAAGATATTGAAGGTCAAAGCACACTTTGTCTTCATCCAAGCGAGGAAGCATTTAAGCGTTTCGGAGATCAGGCTTATAACGCCCTGTCTGAAGCAGAAAATTTTGAAGCCCAGGTCGAGATGAAAAGGGCCAATGGTGAGAAATTCTGGTGTGCTGTCGCCGGGCAAGTCATTGATCCTGAAAACCCGTCAGAGGGATCTATCTGGCTATATGAAGATGTTACCAATCAACGGCAAAATGAAGAAAGACTGACACGTTTAGCCAGCAGCGATATTCTGACCGGGTTGCCAAATCGTGGCGTGTTTAAAGATCGTCTAGAGCATGCCATTCATAAAGCACAACGGCAAAATGGTCGACTGGCAGTATTTTTCCTGGATCTGGATCACTTTAAACATATTAATGATTCGCTAGGCCACAAGGCAGGCGATATTTTACTTTGTGAGGTGGCGCGGCGAATTCGTTCCTGTGTTCGGGAGAGTGACACCGTAGCCAGGCTGGGTGGTGATGAATTTACCGTGATTCTGGAAGATATCAACTCAGCGCAATATGTCGGAAAGGTTGCTGAGAAAATTCTCAATACAACATCACTGCCCTATATGCTGGATAACATTGAAGTGAATATCAGTCCCAGTATTGGTATCAGTTTATATCCTGCGGATGGTCGTGATGTAGACATGCTGGTGAGAAATGCCGATGCGGCAATGTATTACGCCAAGAGTACAGGACGTAATAATTTTCAGTTTTATTCCTCAGAAATGAATGCACAGGCATCGCAGCGTCTGGCGATGGAAACCGCCCTGCGTCGTGCGGTTGAGTTGCAGGAGTTCTATTTGCAATTTCAACCGCAAATTGAACTTGAGACCGGTCGTGTTGCTGGTGCAGAGGTGTTATTACGCTGGCATACCGAACAATGGGGGGATGTGTCGCCCGCGATATTTGTGCCGGTGCTTGAAGATACGGGTTTGATCAGTACTGTGGGTGAATGGGTGTTAAAAAAAACCTGTGAAGCCTTCATGGCTAATTGTGATTATTTACCGGATGACTTCTTAATGGCTGTTAACCTTTCAGGGCGCCAGTTCAAAGGCAATCTGCTGGTTAACTTTATTCGTAATTTGCTGGAACAATCAGGTATGCCAGCAAAAAATCTGGAATTGGAAATCACCGAAAGCTTGTTAATGGAAAACACTGAGCAGGCTGTGCAAACCTTACGTGAATTAAGCTTGCTGGGTATCACGCTGGCAATTGATGACTTTGGTACGGGGTATTCTTCACTGTCTTATTTGAAGCAGTTTCCACTCAATGTGTTAAAAATTGATCGGACTTTTGTCCGTGATGTCACTGAAGACAGTGATGATGCGGCAATCGTTAATGCCATTTTGGCGATGTCTAACAGTCTTGCCTTGCAAGTTGTTGCGGAAGGGGTTGAAACGGCAGAGCAACTTGCATTTTTACGTAAGAGCCAGTGTAAACGTGCTCAGGGATTTTATTTCAGCAGGGCTATAAACTTAAACGAGCTGATGGAATATATAAAACAAAATGATCAAAAGGTCCGAGCTGTATAAGTCAGCACGGGCCTTTCTTCCGGATGCAGTCTGATGGTCAGTCCAAATGCAGGATAATGCCAGATTTCAGCTGCACTTTCTTCAGCTTCATCACTGATTTCATCGGGCTCACCAAAGCGATTACGAACCATCTCTGCATCTAGTCTCACGCTAGGGATATAGGTAATGGCGGTCGCCGGAGCAGACAATAAACGTTGTTTATCATCAAATGCCGGATCATAACGTCGTGCACCACTTGGCTGTAACTTCGCCGAAGCGGCCCGTGACGCCATGGATTTTAATTCATTGTCATCCAGCAATAGATTAACCACCACGCGAGCAGACAATCCCCCAAGATTGACGGATTCAAAAAAAGCTTCTGCAGTAATACGTTCGTTAACACTGATAAATAAAGCGACTTCCCCTGCTTCACGCCATAACTGCTGAATCTCGCCGTAGGAAGTGGTGCCTAAATGCACGCCCATTACTTCAATCTGTTCATCGGGCATAACCGTAATTTCCCACGGTTTTGGATCCGTCGGTTGCGGTGACGGAATCAGCATTAATGCAGCAATGCCAATGATGACTAAAGCTGTACCGAGTAAAAATTTGAGCAATATACGCATAAAAATCCGAAATTAATTAACGTGTAACCAAAAAGTGACCGGCCCGTCATTGGTCAGTGAAACCTGCATATCTGCACCAAACTGTCCCGACTCAACAGTCATTGAAAGATCTTGAGTCTGTGTCAACAGATAATCAAACTGTTTTTTGCCCTGTTCAGGGGGCGCTGCTGGGGTAAAGCTGGGGCGATTACCTTTGCGGGTATCCGCCGGCAAAGTAAATTGTGGCACCAGCAATAAATCGCCTTTTATATCCTGCAAACTTAAATTCATCTTATCGTCAGCATC
>NZ_DCSO01000054.1:10917-11240 GCF_002325665.1 Methylophaga sp. UBA1464 | reverse complement strand
CCGATAGTTTACAATCCGCTGCAACAACCTGTCGGCGATAAGCGGGGTGTCAGCCTTCTCCACACCAACAAACACAAGTAAGCCTTGTTTAATTTGCGCGATGGTCTGGTTGTTGGCAATGGTGACATTTGCCTGGCTGACCCGTTGTAACAAAGCGATCATACAAATTGCATTGCTAGTTTATCGGTAGTTCGAACCAGCGCATCAATAATTGCTGGCTCACTTGCTGCATGACCGGCCAGGGGTAACACCTCAAAGCAGGCCTTTGGCCAACGCTGATAGACCTCCCAGGATTGCTGCATGGGGCACACCATATCGTAACG
>NZ_DCSO01000054.1:7578-10865 GCF_002325665.1 Methylophaga sp. UBA1464 | reverse complement strand
CATTTGGCCAGCGTTGATAGACTTCCCACGATTGCTGCATTGGACACACCATGTCGTAGCGGCCATGAATAATGGTTGCCGGGATATGGTTAATTTTTTTAATACTGTCGAGTAATGGACTCTCGGCCAAAAAACATTCATTCAAAGCATAATGCAATTGGATTCTGGCGTGTGCCAGCGGTCCCGGTGATGCCTCAGCTTCTGGTTGATAATGCTGATCGCGCATCATCACAATAGTCGCTTCCCAGCTTTGCAGAGTATTGGCGGCCATTATCTGTTGTTGTTCATTCTGGTGGGTTATTTGCTGATAAAAGTAAGTTAACGGCTTTTCCTGTTCGCTTTCAGGTACATCTTTAACCAGTGCATGCCACGCTTCAGCAAATATTCTTGATGCGCCTCCTGCAGCGTATACCCAGTTAATATCTTGCTGCCTGCCAAGAAAAGTGCCGCGTAACACCATTTTTGAGACATGCTGTGAATACTGTCGGGCATAAGCCAATGCCAACGTTGCTCCCCAGGAGCCGCCAAATAGCATCCACTTTTCAATATTCAGCAATTTACGAATAGCTTCCATATCCGCGATCAGATAATCAGTTGTATTATTTTCCAGCTCACCTGACGGCTGTGAACGTCCACAACCTCGCTGATCAAACAGAATGATGTGGTATCGCTCAGGATCAAAATAACAGCGATGCTGCGGGCGACATCCGGAGCCGGGACCTCCATGCAAAAAAATCACTGGGATCCCTTCAGGATTGCCGCACTGTTCAATATAAACTTGATGACGGCGTCCATCTGACATTTCTTCACAGGCTAATAGCTGGCTGTGAAAAGGCTCGATATCAGGGTAAAGAGTACGCATAAACGGTTCCGTGTTAGTTTTCAGCAGGCAACTATATCATGTCAGATGATGGTAATTATTACCTTGATGGGCGAAAATATAACGTTTAACTGTTGGCACTGCTGGTCAGCAGTAATAAAGACATACAAGGCGAACACAACATGAACCTGCATGAGTATCAGGCAAAACAATTGTTTAACCGATATGGCATCGAGACACCCAAAGGACAGATGATATCCAGCTCTGATGAAGTAGCATCGGCCATAACGGCGATTGGTGGTCAACGTTGGGTGGTGAAGGCTCAGGTACACAGTGGGGGACGAGGTAAGGCCGGCGGTGTCAGAGTTGAAGACAGTCAATCAGCGGTAACTGACGCAGTAAATGCCATGCTGGGAAGTCAGCTGGTAACACATCAGACGACGGCCGAGGGGCTACCGGTTAATAAAGTCTGGATTGAGGCACCATCTGCAATTGAACGCGAACTCTATCTGGCTGTACTGGTGGACCGGGTGACACAGCGGGTAGTGTTTATGATTTCTGCCGAGGGTGGCATGGACATTGAAGAGGTAGCCGAGAAAACACCAGAGGCTATTCTGACGTTATATATCGAGCCGGTTGCTGGCTTGCAACCCTATCAATGTCGTCAAGCAGGTTTCTTTTTGCAGCTCACCGGTGCGGCGTTCAAACAACTGCAACAGCTGATGCAAAACCTGTATCAGCTGTTCTGTGAAAAAGATATCAGTCTGCTGGAAATCAACCCATTGGTGATAACCAATGCGGGTGATTTACTGGCACTGGACGCCAAAATCAACGTCGATGAAAATGCGTTATATCGCCATGCCGATTTGGCTGAATTATTTGATCCGACCCAGGAAAATCCTGCCGAAGTAATTGCAATAGATTTCGGACTGAATTACATCGCTCTGGATGGCAATGTGGCGTGTATGGTAAATGGTGCTGGTCTGGCAATGGCCACCATGGATTTGATTCAGAAGCAGGGCGGAGAGCCGGCCAATTTTCTGGACGTTGGTGGCGGGACTACCGCGGATCGTGTTGCTGAAGCGTTTAAACTGATTTTATCAGACAAAAAAGTAAAATCCATCCTGGTCAATATTTTTGGTGGCATTGTGCGTTGTGATTTGATCGCACAAGGCATTATGCAAGCCGCTAAAGAAGTCGGTTTATCGTTACCGGTTGTGGTTCGGTTGGAAGGCACCAATGCCGATTTAGGGCGCACATTGCTGGAAAACAGTGGTATGAATCTGCGCGTAGCACAGGATTTAACTGAAGCAGCAGCTATGGCTGTCGCTGCGGCAGGGGAGTAATACAACGTGAGTATCTTGGTTAATAAAGACAGCAAAGTGATCTGTCAGGGATTTACCGGTAAACAGGGCACTTTTCATTCCGAGCAGGCCATTGCCTATGGCACCCAGTTTGTTGGCGGTGTAACGCCTGGTAAGGGCGGTCAATCACATTTAAATAAACCGGTCTTTAATACCGTGCATGAAGCGGTAACTGAAACAGGTGCTGATGCCAGTATGATTTATGTACCTGCAGCTTTTGCTGCCGATGCGATCCTCGAAGCGGCAGATGCCGGTATAAAGGTGATTGCCTGTATTACAGAAGGTATACCGGTACTGGATATGTTGCGGGTTAAACATGCATTGAAATCCTATGATGCCAGATTGATCGGACCAAATTGTCCGGGCCTTATCACGCCGGGTGAATGCAAAATCGGTATCATGCCGGGCAGCATTCATTTGCCGGGAAAAATCGGTATCGTCTCGCGTTCAGGAACACTGACCTATGAGGCGGTTTATCAAACCACGCAGAATGGATTAGGCCAAAGTACCTGTGTGGGAATAGGAGGCGATCCCATACATGGAATGAACTTCATTGATTGTCTGGAATTGTTTGAAGCTGATCCGCAAACCGAGGGTATTGTGATGGTCGGAGAAATCGGTGGTCAGGCCGAGGAAGATGCAGCGGAATATATCAAACAGTATGTCAGCAAACCGGTCGCAGCCTATATTGCCGGTTTAACCGCTCCTGCAGGCAAACGTATGGGGCATGCCGGGGCCATTATCAGTGGTGGTCAGGGTACCGCCAAGGCTAAATTAGCCGCATTGGAAGCCGCCGGTGTTGCCATTGCTGGATCCCCGGCAGAAATTGGTTCAACTATGCTGCAACTGATGGAAAGTTAATGGCCAATAATCAAATTCGGGTAGTGCTGGCACAAATCGATCCCATTGTTGGAGATGTGGCTGGCAATACCAGAAAGGTGATTGCTGCAACTCAGCAGGCGAGACAACAACATGCCGCTGAACTGGTGGTGTTTCCAGAATTATGTCTGACCGGCTATCCACCGGAAGATTTGTTATTAAGGCCTGGCCTGCTGAAGCGTGTTGATAAGTCACTAAAAACACTTTGTCAGCAAATAGACGAT
>NZ_DCSO01000054.1:3194-7535 GCF_002325665.1 Methylophaga sp. UBA1464 | reverse complement strand
GATATCACGATTATTGTGGGTCACCCGTTAGGTGAAGTTGGTAAAGAGTTGTTTAATGTGGCTTCTGTCATCAGCAAACATCAGATTACCGCACAATACTTCAAACAAAAACTACCCAATTACGGGGTGTTTGATGAAAAGCGTTACTTCATCGAAGGCCATGAAGCCACCATCATTGAAATAAACCAGATTAAGATCGGTTTAACCATCTGCGAAGATATCTGGTTTGTCGAGCCAACGGCTCAGGCTGTGGATGCCGGGGCTGAAATCATTGTTAATTTGAATGCCTCTCCATTTAAGCAGGACAAAACGCTGTTGCGTGAGGCCGAAGTGTGCAAGCGGGCGCGGGAAAATAATGTCCCGATTTTATATGTGAACCAGATTGGTGGTCAGGATGAGCTGGTATTTGATGGCGCGTCATTTGCGGTCAATGCGTCAGGTGAAAAAAGCGTCCAGGCCATACAATTTGCAGCAGCATTGGTGCCAATTAAGGTGCACAAAACCGGACAGGAAGTTCAACTGGAAGGACCACAACAACCATTGATGGGTGAGCTGGAAACGGTATATAACGCTTTAGTTTGCGGTTTGCGGGATTATGTGGAAAAAAATCACTTTCCGGGTGTAGTCATCGGTTTATCCGGTGGCATTGATTCAGCTTTAACCATGGCGTTGGCCGTTGATGCACTTGGTGCTGAACGTGTACAGGCAGTGATGATGCCTTCACGCTATACCTCGCAAATCAGCCTGGATGATGCAGCAGAAATGGCCGCTATCCTGAACGTTCAATATCGGATAATTGGTATTGAAAATTTGTTTCGATCATTTCTGCATGAGTTGGAAGATGTTTTTGCGGGCACACAGCCGGATGGCACCGAAGAAAATATACAGGCCCGTTGTCGCGGAGTATTGCTGATGGCGATATCTAACAAAACAGGTGCTATGGTGCTTTCTACCGGTAATAAAAGTGAAATGGCCGTTGGTTATTCCACCCTGTATGGTGATANNATATGGCAGGCGGTTTCTCGCCACTGAAAGATGTATATAAAACCCTTGTTTATAAGCTGGCGCATTACCGAAATAGCCTGGCCCGGGCGATCCCTGAACGAATTATTACGCGCCCACCTTCGGCAGAGCTTTCAGCCGATCAGCTGGATCAGGACTCATTGCCTGCATATGAAGTATTGGATGACATCCTGGAAGCCTATGTAGCGAATGATGGCTGTTTTGAGGATCTGGTCGCATCCGGATTTAATGCAGAAACGGTTGCACAGGTCATTAAAATGGTAGATCGTAGTGAATATAAACGGCGTCAGGCTCCGCCGGGAATTCGCATTACCGGCAGAGCATTTGGCAGAGATCGTCGCTATCCGATAACATCAGGTTATACCGTAACGTCAACTATAGAGTAGGCAATCACATGAAAAAAATCGAAGCCATTATTAAACCGTTCAAACTGGATGATGTACGTGAAGCATTGTCTGATATCGGGGTCACCGGTATGACGGTTTCCGAAGTCAAAGGTTTTGGCAGACAAAAAGGTCATACAGAACTGTATCGTGGCGCGGAATATGTTGTGGACTTTCTACCGAAAGTAAAAATGGAAATCGTGCTGGCAGATGATCAGGTGGATGCGTGTATCGAAGCCATTACCAAAGCCGCACATACCGGTCGGATTGGCGATGGCAAAATTTTTGTTTCACCTCTGGAACGAGCCATTCGGATCCGTACAGGTGAAGATGGCGAAGCGGCTATCTAAATTCAGCCGGCCAATAAAACGACGCTGTTAATCAAACAGCGTCGTTCTGCGTACATCGGCTACCCCTGTATGACCAGGGTAGTTTCTTTCCAAAACGCGTAATGCGTCTTCAGACAAATCATCCAGTTCCAGAATTTTATAAGCCTTGGCCATGATCACTAATGCATCCGGCATTGCTGGAGTGCGCGGGTAGTTCTCAATGACATACTTGGCACGGTTAGCGGCCGCAAGATATGACGCACGACGCATATAATAGTTGGCAACATGTAACTCATGTTGGGCTAAACGATTACGCAGATAAACAATGCGTTGAGCAGCATCATCACTGTAACGACTGGTTGGGAAACGATTTACCAGCGTTGTGAAATCACGCAGAGCCTGTAAGGCTGATCCGGG
Organism: Methylophaga sp. UBA1464; assembly: GCF_002325665.1. Lineage (NCBI taxonomy): Bacteria > Pseudomonadati > Pseudomonadota > Gammaproteobacteria > Thiotrichales > Piscirickettsiaceae > Methylophaga > Methylophaga sp. UBA1464. The sequence goes on along the minus strand of NZ_DCSO01000054.1, from coordinate 5,383 downwards.
ATCACGTTGTGTTTCATCGCGGGGAATATATTTTTCCAGAATACCCATATCGCGGTTGAAATTGATAAGCCCACGCAGGTACATGGCGTAATCAACGTTCTCGTTAAGCGGATAGACACGCATAAAACGATCCAATGTAGCGATAGCGGTTTCCGGCTCGTCTATTTTGTAATAGGCATAAGCCGAATCAAGTAATGCCTGTTGCGCATATTGACCAAATGGAAAACGCGCTTCCAGTTGTTCGTAGTATTCAATGGCTGTGCGGTAATCATTAATGTTTAAAGCCGCTTTGGCTTCGGCGTAAACCCGTTCTACGGTCCAGCTTTCTTCAGCAACTACAGGCTCTCTCCCTGAAAAGAAAGAACATGCAGTTAGTGTCAGCAACAGGAACAATGTCAGGATGTATTTCATCATTGGCTTCTATCTGTATCAAAACAAAAAATTACAGCCTGCGATTGTAGACTGTTTAACTTGGCAAAGCATCACCACGGACAGTTTATCTTTCAGTGTCACTAATGAAGGCTACTTTTTTTGTTCAACATTCCTCAGTAGTAACACTTGTCATGGAACATTGTACAATAGCTGCTGTTTATTCACCCTTAACTCTATAGGTTTGTAATGATTAGTCGTTTATTTATCGGTTTGGCCACTAGTTTATTAGTATTGCCAGTCGGTGCAACCACCTTTGAATTGCATGATGAGGAAACCCGTGTCATCGGACACAACCTCGTTGTTTACAGTCGACACGAAGATACTTTACTGGATATTGGTCGTAAATTTGATATGGGTTACACCGATATGGTTGCGGCGAATCCAAATCTGGATCCCTGGTTGCCAGGCGATAATCAACCGGTATTGATACCGAACAGATTCATTCTGCCTGATGCTCCCCAAAAAGGTGTCGTGATCAATATTCCGGAAATGCGATTATTTTATTTTCCGCCGAAACAGGCCAATCAAGCACAACAAGTCATCACTCACCCAATCGGTATTGGCCGTGAAGGCCGGGACACGCCTTTAGGTAAGCTATCTATTATTCAAAAACGTGAAAATCCTTCATGGACACCACCAGAATCTGTACGTAGAGAACATGCGGCAGAGGGCGATATCCTGCCAGCAGTTGTACCTCCTGGCCCGGATAATCCTCTTGGCACACGCGCTATACGTTTATCCAATCCAAGCTATTTGATTCATGGTACTGCCAAACCATACGGGGTTGGTTTACGAGTCAGTAGCGGTTGTATTCGTTTGTATCCGGAAGATATTGAACATTTGTATAGCCTGGTCTCATTAAACACCCAAGTGAATATTATTCATCATCCTTATAAAGCTGCCCTGTCTAACGGCAAGCTATATCTGGAAGCGCATAAGCCGATTCCTGAAATGTATGATGGAGTGAGCGGTAATATGACCCCCATGGTGATGGCCGTATTGGATGCACAGGATTCCGTGTTATCAGAACAGGACTGGCCCTTTGCTGAAGAGATTGTCATGTCTACGCATGGTGTCGTTAAGCAGCTTAATCAGCAAGAAGAAAAGATTGTTGATAATGTCTGGTTTGTACATGGCGGTTTAAAGTTGGAAACCGGCGCAAAAATGCGCAAAGCATTACAGGAATTGAATATGCAGGACAAATTCTGGCCATTGAGAAATAAAGCGATTGATGAAGTAGTAGTAGGGCCGTTTGATAGTCTGCAAGCTGCGCGTGAAGCGGCGGATAGAATTTCTGCGGCAGCAGGTATTCCAGTTTGGCCTGCGCATCTGTCAGAAGAAATGTTCTGACAAAACAGCAAACGGCAGAATCAAAAAAGCCGGGATAAATCCCGGCTTTTTTGTTTTAGCTTTGAAAATAATTGTTTAGATTATTTGCTCATTGCTTTTTCAAACATACGGTCGATTTTTGCACAGCAAGCATCAACTTGTGCTTGTGCATCTTCAGCCGCTTTTTGAGCATTCATTGCAGCCAGTTCAGCGTCAGAAGCTGTACGTTGTGCAGTATCAGCAGTACTTTGCGCGTTGCGAGCTGCAACTAAAGCAGAATCAGCTGTTGATTGTGCAGATTCTACTGAACCTTTTAATGCTTCCATTTCAGCAGTATTTGCACATGCAGTCAGTAATGCCAAAGGCAGGATAACGGCGCTCAGTTTAGCTAATGATTTCATTTGTATCTCCTTAAAGTGTACTAGGGT
>NZ_DCSO01000054.1:451-3126 GCF_002325665.1 Methylophaga sp. UBA1464 | reverse complement strand
CTATTTCTGTCGCATTCTTTTTTTTGCTCTGGAAAAATTTGTTCTATGCATCCGATGCTGAATATAGCCGTACGTGCGGCTCGTCAGGCAGGTAGCCTGATTATGCGCTCCTTACAACATGTCGATCATTTAGAGGTTACCGCTAAGGGATTGAATGATTTTGTGACTGATGTTGACCGCCTGGCGGAACAGGAAATCATTAACACGATAAAAAAATCTTATCCGGATCATGCCATCATGGCAGAAGAGTCCGGTGAAACCGGACAAAATGATGTGGTCTGGATAATTGATCCATTGGATGGAACGACAAATTATCTGCATAGTTTTCCGCATTATTGTGTATCAATTGCTGTGATGGTCAAAGGTCGTATTGAACATGCGGTAGTGTTTGACCCGATGCGTGATGAATTATTTACGGCCAGTCGCGGTGAAGGTGCTCAATTAAATGACCGTCGCTTACGTGTCAGTAAACGTAAAGATCTCAATGGCGCGTTAATTGCCACCGGTTTTCCTTTCAAATATCCGCAACATTTAGATGCTTATATGCAGATGTTTTCCGCGGTTTTACCAAAAGTGGCGGATATTCGTCGCGCCGGTTCGGCAGCACTTGATTTAGCGTATGTCGCTGCTGGACGTGTCGATGGTTATTGGGAAATCGGCCTGGAAAACTGGGATGTGGCTGCAGGAAAATTGCTGGTTGAAGAAGCGGGTGGTTCGGTGACGAACTTTACCGGCGGTGACAAGGTTTTAGATAAAGGGCACGTTATTGTCGGCAACTTATCAATCCATGCTCATCTGCAAAAATGTATTGCCCCGTTTGTGATGGACAATCTGAAGTGATTGAGGTCCCCAACGGGACATTTTTTAACAGCGCATGCCAGACATGCCTTAATGAACTGATTTTATGAGTAATAATTCTAGAGATATAAACAAACTACGTAACATCGCCATCATCGCCCACGTCGATCATGGTAAAACGACCCTGGTTGATCAGCTGCTGCGTCAGTCCGGTACCTTCAGTGAACATGAAGAGTTACAGGAACGCGTAATGGACTCCAACGATCTGGAACGCGAGCGTGGTATTACCATTCTCTCCAAAAACACAGCCATCCGCTGGAATGACTACCGTATCAATATCGTTGATACACCTGGCCATGCTGATTTTGGCGGTGAAGTTGAACGCGTTCTGTCGATGGTCGATTCAGTCTTATTGCTGGTTGATTCATCAGAAGGACCTATGCCGCAAACGCGTTTTGTCACACAAAAAGCATTAGCTTTGGGTCTGAAGCCTATCGTGGTTATCAACAAGATTGATAAACCAAGTGCTCGTCCGGGCTGGGTCTTGGATCAAACGTTTGATCTGTTTGCCAATCTGGATGCCACTGACGAGCAGTTAGACTTTGATGTCATTTATGCATCAGGCCTGAATGGTTTTGCCGGTCTGGAAGATACCGTTCGTGACGGTGATATGACACCGTTATTTCAACTGGTTGTTGATAAGGTTAGTCCGCCAGCGGTTGATGCGGATGGCCCTTTCCGTATGCAGGTTACCTCGCTTGATTACAACAGCTATGTCGGTGTTATCGGTATCGGCCGCATTGAGCGTGGCAAAGTGAAAACCAATACCCCTGTTACAGTCGTTGACCCGGAAGGCAAAAAACGCAATGGTCGAGTGATGCAGGTCATGGGCTTTATGGGGTTACGTCGCGAAGAAGTTGAAGAAGCACATGCTGGCGACATTATTGCGTTTACTGGTCTGGACCCGCTAAATATTTCTGACACTTTATGTGATCCGAATGCTGTGGAAGCGCTCCCCCCGTTGAGCGTTGATGAACCGACAGTGACGATGACCTTCCAGGTCAACAATTCTCCGTTTGCCGGTAAAGAAGGTAAATTTGTCACCACTCGTCAAATTAAAGAACGTCTGGATCGTGAGTTAATTCATAACGTCGCATTGAAAGTAGAACAGCTGGTCGATGACCCGGATAAATTCCGTGTTTCTGGCCGGGGTGAATTACATCTTTCGGTATTGATTGAAAATATGCGTCGCGAAGGTTTTGAGATGGGGGTTTCCCGTCCTGAGGTTATTATTCGTGAAGTTGATGGTGTTAAAGAGGAACCTTATGAAGCGGTGACTATTGATGTGGAAGACACGCATCAAGGCACTGTGATGGAAAAAATGGGTACCCGTGGTGGCGAACTAAAAGATATGTCACCAGATGGTAAAGGCCGAGTGCGTCTCGACTTTATTATTCCGTCACGCGGTTTGATTGGTTTCCGTACAGAGTTTTTAACTGCTACCCAAGGTACTGGTTTGATTTACAGCGTATTTGATCACTACGCACCGGTGAAAGCGGGCACTTTTGGGAAACGCATTAATGGTGTTTTGATTGCCAATGGTGTCGGTAAAGCGGTGGCATTTGCCATCTTTAACTTGCAGGATCGTGGGCGCATGTTTATTGGCCATGGCGATGAAGTCTATGAAGGCATGGTGATTGGTATTCACTCACGTGATAACGATTTGGTGGTCAACCCTCTCAAGGGTAAACAATTAACCAACATGCGTGCATCAGGTTCTGACGAAGCGGTGACACTGGTTCCACCCATTCGTATGAGTTTGGAACAGGCGCTGGAATTTATCGGTGATGATGAATTACTGGAAGTGACTCCTAAAT
>NZ_DCSO01000054.1:0-325 GCF_002325665.1 Methylophaga sp. UBA1464 | reverse complement strand
GCGAGCGTAAACGCGCTTCACGCGGCTAGTTCTATCGTTAACTGATCAAGAAAGGGTATCCTATATCGGATGCCCTTTTTTTTGAGGTAAACCATGCGAATTTTGATCCTGCTGGCGATAGGCCTGCTTTTATATGTCATTTTCCGGAATTTATACCGGCAGATAAAAAATGAGAGGCGAATCGAGAAAACAGAAAAAATGGTGCGCTGTGAACAATGTGGCTTGCATTTGTTAGAGCAGGAAGCAATACAGAAAAATCAGCATTATTTTTGTACTACCGAGCATCTTGAGGCTTATCAGCACCAAAAATAATGGCTGGCGAATA
>NZ_DCSO01000025.1:292-2517 GCF_002325665.1 Methylophaga sp. UBA1464 | reverse complement strand
AGTTTGACCACCGACCAGAATAACGTCGTTGATATCAGAGATTTTCAGACCAGCATCTTTAAGCGCCATTTTGCATGGCTCCATACTGCGTGAAATCAAGTCTTCTACCAAAGATTCCAGCTTGGCACGGGTCAGACGGATTTCCATATGTTTAGGACCACTGGCATCTGCAGTAATATAAGGCAGATTAATGTCCGTTTGTGAGCTGGAAGACAACTCAATTTTGGCTTTCTCGGCAGCATCTTTCAAACGTTGCAAGGCCAAAGGATCTTTACTCAGATCAACACCCTGATCTTTCTTGAATTCAGCAACCAGATAATCAATGATACGTTGGTCAAAGTCTTCACCACCCAGGAATGTATCACCGTTGGTAGCCAGTACTTCAAACTGATGCTCACCTTCAATATCAGCAATTTCAATGATAGATACGTCAAAAGTACCACCACCCAAATCATATACAACAACCGTGGAATCACCGCGTTTTTTGTCCATGCCGTAAGCCAGCGCTGCGGCAGTCGGTTCGTTGATGATACGTTTGACTTCCAGACCGGCAATCTTGCCCGCGTCTTTTGTGGCTTGACGTTGTGAGTCATTAAAATAGGCCGGAACGGTAACAACCGCTTGGGTGACTTCTTCACCCAAAAATTCTTCAGCGGTTTTTTTCATTTTCATCAAAACGCGAGCTGAAATTTCAGGCGGAGCCATTTTTTTGCCGTTGGCTTCTACCCAGGCATCACCGTTATCTGCTTCAACGATTTTGTACGGCACCATATCAATATCGCGCTGTACTACATCATCTTTGAATTTACGGCCAATCAAACGCTTGATTGCGTACAAGGTGTTTTTGGCGTTAGTGACAGCCTGACGTTTAGCAGACTGACCTACCATCACTTCGTTATCTTTGTTGAATGCAACAATTGACGGGGTTGTGCGATCGCCTTCACTGTTTTCGATGACACGGGCTTTGCCGTCTTCCATCACCGCTACACATGAGTTGGTCGTACCCAAGTCAATACCAATAATTCTACCCATAATCTTTTCTCCATCGTACTAAGTTCGTCTGGCTATTCCAGCCGTTGTGATAATAGATGGGGCAGGAAATTTTGATTTCAAGCCCTTAAATTTCGTCCGGTTATTGAGAGACCACTACCATGGCAGGACGTAACAGACGTCCATTGAAGCGGTAGCCTTTCTGCATAACATTCAATACCTGGTTAGCTTCTACGCCTTCTGCAGGCTGCATTGCCATGGCCTGATGCAGATCAGGATCGAAAGCCTCGCCCTCAGGATTAAGTTGTTCAAGACCGAACTTACCGATCGAGCTCATAAACATTTTGAGTGTCATTTCCATGCCATCTCGCACTGTTTCGAGCTTGGCATCTTCATTTTTTGCTGCGTTGAGACCAAATTCCAGACTGTCACAAATAGGCAACAGTTCTGTTACGAACTTGTCCAGCGCATGTTTGTGGGCATTTTCCAGATCACGACTATGTCTGCGACGCATATTTTCCAGATCGGCTCTGGCACGCAGCAATTCATTCCAATGTTCATCGGCTTTGTTACGGGCATCTTCCAGCTGTTTTACAACATCTGCTTCAGATTCCGCTGACTCAGCTGTTTCAGGTGAGGTTTCGACCGGCTCAGATTCCGCCGTCGCTTTTTCGATTTCTTCGTTGCTCATGATTAATCAGATTCCGCTTTGCTCAACACAAAGCTGCTATTTGGGGGTCAAAAATCTGATTTCAAGCGGCGGACAGAACTTTTTGTTAAAACAATTTCAACGTTATTTAAGCCACACACAATTTCCATCACTGCTGGCTTGCAATTTTTCGAGCATCATCTGATGAGCAGCCAGTTCGGCAGTATCAGCCTGAATCACTTTTAATACCGAGCGTGGACGTTCGATTGTAGTGAGATCATTCTGCTCAATATCCTGCTGTGGCTCAAATTGCTCGGCAGCTAATGATAAGCTGACCTGCCCACCAGTCATCATTAAATAAACATCTGCCAGGATCTCGGCATCCAGTAAAGCGCCGTGCAATTCGCGGTTAGAATTATCTACACCGTAACGTTTGCATAACGCGTCCAGATTGTTTTTCTGTCCGGGATGTTTGTCTCTTGCCAGTTTCAGCGTATCCAACACTGAGCAGATATCTTCAATCTGAGACGTATGACCTAACTTGGTGAATTCATGATTGAGGAATCCCACGTCAAACGCTGCATTG
>NZ_DCSO01000025.1:0-208 GCF_002325665.1 Methylophaga sp. UBA1464 | reverse complement strand
TATTGTGGATAATCAGTTCAGCGCCTTCTATAAACCGCAGGAAATCTTCAGCAATATCGGCAAAAACAGGTTTATCTGCCAATGATTCATTGGTAATGCCATGCACCTCCATGGCCCCTGCATCAATGGCACGTTGTGGATTAATGTATTGATGAAAGGTTTCACCGGTCAGCCGACGGTTGACCAGCTCCACACAGCCAATTTCGAT
>NZ_DCSO01000037.1:10485-12606 GCF_002325665.1 Methylophaga sp. UBA1464 | reverse complement strand
ACCTATTTCAATTTACTCGCCAGAACGCTGGCAGAGCAAAAGCGTTATCCAAGCATTTCCAGACGCCGTGGAGAGCAGGGTGTGGTGCAGTTATTTTTTGTCGTCAACCGTGATGGCAAAATCAAAGCCTCACGTATTGATGCCAGCTCTGGATATCAGCGCCTGGATCAGGCAGTGGTGGAAATGCTGGAAAAGGCACAACCATTACCGGCTTTTCCTGCTGAGATGTCACAGCAGCAATTGGAAGTAAAAGTGCCTATTGCATTTGAATTAAGCAGTTGACGTTCATCAGAGTCAGGCACCATCATAGTATTAAAATCCACGTAACAATGCAGTATCAGGAGCACAGCAGATGAATAATCTGGATTGGCATCAAATTCACGCTGCGGTATGGCGTGCCCATACGCAGAAGCTCAAAGCGATTACCCGGCTTGACTCAATTCGGTTGGATCAACTCATCGGCATTGAGGAACAAAAACAGCAGCTGGTTGAAAATACCCGTCGATTTGTTAACGGTGAAAGCAGTAATCACGCTTTGTTATGGGGTGCCAGAGGTACCGGTAAATCTTCACTTATCAAAGCATTATTAAACGAGTTTGCTGGTGAGGGATTACGTATGTTGCAGATCGATAAGGCGGAGCTTGGCTGGTTGCCGGAAATCCTTGATGATCTGGAAGATCGGCCATTCCGTTTTGTGATCTTCTGCGATGATTTGTCCTTCGAACCAGGTGATGAAGGATTTAAGCCTCTTAAAAGTCTGTTGGAAGGTGGCCTGGAGTTACCTCCGGAACATGTCAGAATTTATGCTACTTCAAACCGACGGCATCTGATGCCGGAACAACAAGCCGAAAATCAGGCCAGCCGGGTGGTGGATGGTGAAGTTCACTACACTGATAGTCTGGAAGATAAGTTAGCCCTGTCAGATCGGTTTGGCTTGTGGTTATCATTCTATCCACCGAGTTGGGAGACCTATCTGGCGATGGTGGATATTCTGTTTGAAAATGTAGATGTGAATCAGGCAATGCTCCATGAGCAGGCTAAGCAATTTGCCATGCGACGAGCCAGCCATAGTGGCCGCACAGCAGTACAGTTTTATCGCCAGTTTCTGAGTTGAAACGGAGCAGCTGATTTTTTATCGTCACAACAGTGGCATATATACACAAATCAACAGTCTTAGCTGCTTTGTTGGTGGCTGATATCCAGCATCACATTATGGCCATTTTCGTTGGCAATATTCTGATAATACCAGCCGAGTTTTTCGGTTAACTGTGCGGTAAGTTGCAGACCGAGACCAAATCCCAGTTCCGTTGGAGCCACATCCATATCAGCGTCAAACTGACGATTGACGATACTGATCCGTGGACCTTGCTGGCTGATAATGACCTGACCTTCCCAGGTATGCTGAAAGGCATTGCGGATCAGGTTACCCAAGACAATTCTTGCCGCCACGGCACTTAGCGAACATTGATATGGGTGGGTTTCCACAATAAGTTCAACCGTTTTATTACGCAGCAGATAACGCATCTCTTGAGTGATTTCCAGCAGCAATTTATCAATTTCAACCACTGATTCCGGCAGCTTTTCATTATCCTCACGGCTTAACCAGAGTAATGTTTCGGTGAGATGCTGCATGGTAATACTGGCACGATCAATCCGATCGGCAATATCCCGCTGCATCGGATTCAATGTGGACGAATTCTGCTGTAATACTTTGTACTGTAATTCGATATTATTACGGATAACACTGATAGGCGTACGTAATTCATGGCTGGTATAACGCAGGAATCGATGTTCTCGATCCAGGCTGCGTTGCACGGACGACAGACTGTTTTGGATCAGTTTCGCCATTTGATTCAGTTCAGGATACAGAAAGTCCGGGGCTGGCTGTGAGAGATTTTCAGGGGTTAATGATTGGGTCCAGGCATTCAGCCGTGACACAGGGGTTGAGATACTGCGCATTAACAGCCAGGTAATCAGCATTAGTGTCAGCGCGATTAAGGCACTGACACCTAATAATAACCGCATGCTGTCGGCCATATTCCGGCCCATTAAACTGGAAACATTCTCGCGGGAAAGGGTTCTGCTGATGTAGACCGATTCATTTGCCAGATCGACTTTGCC
>NZ_DCSO01000037.1:0-10354 GCF_002325665.1 Methylophaga sp. UBA1464 | reverse complement strand
GCCTCTATAATTAACCAGTTCATCATCGGCAAGTGATTTGTTATTGGCGAGATAGGTCAGCGCGGCGTTTTCCATACCACCGGTCACAATATTGTCCATGCCGCGAATAAAAAAATGGGCACTTAACAGGGAATAACCAAGCACAATAGTGCCGCCAAACAATAGAAAGCTGACGGTCACCAGGCGTTTCAGGCTGATTTTACGTTTCATTATCATCCCTGATAGCAATGCCTACACCGGGAATAGTATGTAGTAATGCTGTTGCAAACTCACCATCAATCGTTTTACGTAAATGGTGCAGATGGACTTTCAGGCTGTCACTGTCAGGCACTTCCTCACCCCACACGGCAATTTCAAGCCGTTGACGGCTGACAACATTCGGTGATTCGCGTAATAACAATTCCAGAATTCGCCAGCCAGTCGGTGATAAGTGCAGATTGATATCGGCTCTGCTTAACTGACGTTGCTGTAGATTCATCTGCAAATCACCACAGCGAAGCAGCTGCGTTTGTCCGCTCCTTCTGCGTGATAATGCCTGGATCCGCATCACCAGTTCTTTTAATTCAAAAGGTTTGACCAGATAGTCATCCGTACCAGCGGTAAAACCTGCTTGTTTATCGGTCAGCTGATCGCGTGCAGTGAGCATTAATACGGGTATATCCGACCCTTCACTGCGCAAGCGTTCACATACTGTCAAACCGTCAATACGTGGGAGGTTTAAATCCAGTAACAGCACATCGTAATAATTTTCCTCCAACAGGTTCAGACCAGCAGAGCCGTTACTGGCATGATCACAGCTGATGGCTTCCAGCTGCAGATAATCCATCACCGTTTGTGCCAGATCCAGATCATCTTCAATAAGTAACACACTAATCATCAGGCGGGTCCTTGTTCAGTTGCAGGCAATACGACTTTGCTGCCACGATGAAAATACTGCGCCACATCGTGTTGAATCATCAATAGCAAGGGGATTAATATCAATGTAATGACGGTGGCAAACATAATGCCGTAAGCCAAAGACACTGCAGCAGGAATCAAAAACTGTGCCTGTCTTGAGGTTTCTCCTAATAAAGGCATCAGACCGGCAAAAGTCGTGAAGGATGTCAGTAATACCGCCCTCAGGCGATCACGGGCAGACATCAGGATAGCCTGACGTACATCGGTATATTCTTCCTTCAAATCATTAAATCGTGAGACCAGCAACAGACTATCGTTGACCACGACACCACTTAGCGCAATGATGCCGTTCAGTGACAGGATCCCCAAAGACAGATCATTCATCCAGTGACCCAGCAGTGCGCCAACAATACCAAAAGGGATGGCGGTCATGATTAATACCGGTTGAATATAGGATTTCAAAGGGATGGCCAGCAACATATAAATACCCAGCATGGCCAATAAAAACAGGTTAAGCATGGAAGATTGGGTTTCTTCCTGTTCAGCGGCTTCACCCGCAAAATAGATGGTCAGACCGGGATATTTGGCTTCTAACTGGGGCACAACATCGCGTTTTAACTGAGCTACAAACTCCGTGATAGAGAGTAAATTCTTATCCACATCAGCAGACAGATAGATTGCCCGCCTGGCATCAATGCGGGTAATACTGTCACGGGTAAATCCATAGCTGATGTCGGCCACGCTGGACAACGGAATCACGGTTCCGTCATCCAGACGAACCCTGGATTTCAATACATCTGCCGGATTTTGCCGGTCAGCCTCCGGGTAACGGACTTTGACTTCAATTTCATCACTGTTGCGCTGATAACGTTGTACCACCTGACCAGCAAACCCTTGCAGGATTTGCCTCGCCAGTTCATCTGTACTGAGCCCCAGGGCCCGGCCTTGTTGATTCAGCTTAAGTTGTAATTGAGGCTGGCCGGGTTGCAGATTATCCTGCAAGCCGATAATACCCGGCATCGGTTCCAGTAACGAATAGAGCTCGGCCCCCGCCAGCGTCAGCACATCATCATCGTTGGATCGTAACTCAACTCGTAACGCATCATCTGCCTGACGGCCACTCTGAATTCGTAAACTGCGAACGGCTTCCGGCATACCCACACGTTTTTCCCATTCCCGGCGAAATTCGAATAAGTCATAAGGGGAATCGGAGGCTAATTCAACCGTCAAACCACCACTATGATCAGACTGCGAAAGCAGTTGCAGATTGGCTATTCCGCTTTTCGCTGAATCGGCATCCTCTCGCAATGCTTTATCCGTTTCATAAGCTTTGCGCTCCATCATTATTAACGTTTCGTGGGTGCGGCCAAAACTGACATCTTTATGCATCGAGATATTTGCTCTGACCGTATCACCCGGAATCGCTGGGAAAAAGCTCATGCGGATAGTGCCATTAAAAGGCATTGAAAAGACGATAATAAATAACATCATAAATACCATCAGCAATCCGTAGCGAAACCGCAAAGCAAACTCGATAGCCGGTTGATAAATATGTTCGGCAAACCACTGTAAGCCACCATCAGCACCCTGCTGAATTTTGCGCCAACCAGTGGCAAGTATGTTTTGAGAGGGTTTTTTATGGGTATTCAGATAAGCCAGATGAGCAGGAAGAATCAGCTTGGACTCAATCACGGACATGACTAACGCGATGGCCACGACCGCAGCAAACTGTGAATAAAGCTCACCCAGTCGTCCTTCAATCTGCGATAAGGCATAAAAGGCGACGACCGTGGTAAACACACCGAATAACGTCGGTACAGCTACCCGCATCGTACCTTTTATCGTGTTACGCAACGTGTCACCCTCACGGGATCGCACGCTATAAATACTTTCACCCACCACCACGGCATCATCGACGATGATGCCTAACGCCATTAGAAAGCCGAAGGTGGTAAACGAGTTGAGTGATAAACCGGCATAAGAATCGCCCATAAAAAACAGCGTGCCAAGAAACACAAAAGGCAGGCCCATGGCTACCCAGAAGGCCACCGTCAGATTTAAAAATACGGCGAGTAATATGAACACCAGCACAATACCGGTCAGGGCATTTTTAATCAGTAAATTTAACCGATCCATTATGCTGGTACTGCGGTCATACCAGGAGGCAAGCTGAACCTGTGCGGGAAGTTTGTTGCTGTTCTGCCATTGCTCAACGACTTCATAAGCATCGGCTACCGAGTCAGCGATATCATCCAGCCCTGTAGTCACAACCTGTACACCAATACTGTCTTTTGCCTGGAATCTGGACAAAATAGATGTTTCATCATCAAAACTATCGAGAATATAGGCCACATCGCCCAGTAAAAGCTGTTGGCCATCATCCCCGGTAATTACAGGGATTTTGGCAAAATCCTGTTTAAGATAAGCCTGTTCGGAGGCATTGAGTTGCAGATAGACATTTTCATTACGCAGAACAGCCGTCAGTGGCGTAGAAGAATTTGTATTGATGGCATTTTCAACGTCGCTTAATGACAGGCCATAGGATTGCAGTCGAGCATCGTCGATTTCAATCATCATCATCGGATCCAGCCAACCGGAAATGGTCACGCGGTTAATGTTGGATTTTGTCAGTAGATCCGCTTTCAATGACTCTGCAATTTGTTGCAGGCTGTGCCGATCAGTATCACCGTATAACTGTAACCAGATAGCATGTTCTTCCCGTTCTGCTTTACTGATAACAGGATTTTTGGCTTCTGCCGGAAAAGTGGATATGGCATCCACCTGAGCTTTCACATCACGCATCAACGTGTCGAGGTCATAGCCACTTTGCATTTCAACGGTCACGGTCACGCCACTGCGAGTTGACTCACTGGTCAGGGTCTTTATACCAATAATGCCTTCGAGTTGTTCTTCTATTTTGATCGCCAGACCTTCCTCTGACAGTTTTGCTGAGCCGCTGTCATAGGAGACTGAAATTGTCAGGCTGTCAGGCTCACTGCTGGGAAAGGCTTCTTTGCGTAAGTCACCCACGGTCATCAAGCCCATAATGATGACCAAAAACATCAACAGGTTAGCTGCGACCGGATTGGTAGCAAACCAGCCGATAATGCCACTGCGACCGATAATTTTACTCATAATCTACTGCCTCAATCGGCGCCACGGCCATGCCTTCAATATAGCTGCTGATGGGCTGCAGTAATATTTGATTTGCAGTTGCTTTCAAATTCTCAGGTGGATTGATATAGATAGAACGCTCATCACTAAACACTGGTGAGGTAGCAAATTTCGCCAGCTCCATATCTGCTGTGACATACCAGATCTCACCTCGTTGACTGAGGCTGGACGTTGGGACCTGCCAAAGCTCATCCATCTGACGACCACCCAGACTCACTTCGACAAATACACCAGGATAAAGCACGGGCTGTTGATCCAGTGGGTTTTCCACGCCAACAATCAATGAACGCTGACGAGTGGTTCCATCAAGATGTTGTTCCACGCGCAGGACTTTACCTTGCCAGCTTGCATCACCTTCTACAGCATGCAAATCGACAGGCCACTCTCCCGTCTTTAACATTTCGGGCTCCGGTAAGCTTTGCCACTCGCGATCTGACAGGGATACTTTCACTTCGACCCGGTCGGTGCTATATAACGAGGCGACTTGCGTGCCAGTTTGCAGATAACTGCCGGGCGAGACATCACGGGTGATCACCAATGCATCAAATGGTGCTCTGATAAGACTCTGTTGCAGATCTTTTTCAGCGCTGGCTAATAAGGCTTCAGCATTGGCCAGGCTGGCTTCAGCACTGGCCAATTGTGGAACGCGTAACACCAGATCAGAATCAGGATCGCCCTCAAGACCTGAAGCCAGCCATTCAGCCTGCGCTTGCAGACCTTGTCGTTCTTCCTGCAGGTAAAGCAGTCTGGCCTCAGCTACCTGCTGTTTTGCCGCTGCTACGGCGGCACGATAATCACTGTTTTCCAGACGTAACATCTCCTGGTCTTTTTTCAGACGGAATCCAGACTCAAACTGTGGTGATATTTGCTCAACCTGGCCCGCTACTTGTGCACTGAGATTAATACTGTAATGCGCCTCAGTTGAACCAAAAGCGCTGATACGTGATTGATAGCGACCAGGTGTGACTGTTTTGACTGAAACCTCAGGTCTTATCTCTGGCACTTCCCTTACTGGCAGTGGGCGGTTGGCATACCTATCGATCTGATATTGGGTGAAAAAGTATATGGCAACTAACGCACACAGAGCAGCTAAAAACACCAGCCATTGCAGTCGTTTTGTCATGCTTTAGCCTCCAGGCCCAATGCCAGTCCCAGAGAAATACGATTCAGTAATCGTAGATAAATCAGATCATCAAGCTGAGCCTGTAAATTATAGGTTTGTTGTTGCACGGTGAGCAGATCCAGGATAGTAAGCAGTCCACTACGATAATTCGCCTGATATTGACGAAGATTATTTTCGGCACTGGCCAGAGCCGTTTCGATATGCTGCTGTTGTTTTACCAGAGCCTGCTCCTGACTCAGTGCCTGTTCTATTTCTGTTACCGCATTGAGCAAGGTATCCCGGTATTGCTGGTAACTAATGGCTGTCTCCAGTTCACGTATTTCGGCTTCAGCACGCAATTGTCCACCTTGATATAACGGCGCAGTCAATTGGCCTAATAAGCTCCATACCGGCGCCGTAAATAAACTGGCCCGGGGAGAGCTGCCAACATCCTCTAAAACCGCCTGCAAACTCAGACTGGGCAACAAATCCTTATAAGCAACTTCCGTACGAGCACTGGATGCCTGGATAGCGGCATAAGCCGCGCGTAAATCCGGACGACGATTTAATGTCTGCTCTGGTAAATCGATAGCCGGGATGACCACGTCAGGATAATCTGCCGGAAGCGTAAATTCCGGATTGTTTACCTGTCCCACTAGCGTTTTCAGTTGAATGGTTTGCTGACGAAAACTTTGGGTTAAAGCTTCGATGTCGGCCGATGAGGAGGCAACAGCACTTCTCGCGCTATCCAGGTCTTCCAGTGTGCCGAGGCCCTGGCGATAGCGTTGTAGTATAAAAAATTCAGTCTGTTGCAAACTGGCCTGACGCTGCTGTTCTATATCAAGCGCCCGTTGCTGGGCAATCAGCGTTAACCATACTTGCATCACTTCCGCTGCTAGCGTGTCACGGGCAGACTGATACAACAGGCTTTGTTCGGTAATATCCAGATCTGCCGCGCGTTCATTGTCAGCGAGTTTTCCCCATAAATCAGCCTGCCAGCTGATACTGAGATCAGCTCCGAAACGGGTATCACTGTCACTGCTGTTCTGCGCAGAGGCACCGGCACTGATAAAAGGACGTTTTTCGCCAGATGCCTGAATCCGCTGTGATTGCCGAATTTGCAGGGTTAATAGCATTTGTTGCAAGTCAGGGTTGGATTGCATCGCAATCTTCAGCAACTCGTCAAACATATCACTATCAACCAAATCGTTCAGATAAGCGACGTGAGTCTGTTGCGATAAATTTTGCCATTCATTAACCCGTTGCTGTTCTACTGAGATTAATTCAACGTAGTCAGGTTGTTCTGGCGTAATACTGCATGCTGACAGCATCAGCAATGGCAGATAAGCCAGCTTTTTTAGATATCGATCCGGGTTGATATTGCTCACCTGATATCGTGCTCCCTATAAGTTGGGTGTCAATTTGACAGCCAATTTAGAGGCTGGAGGGTTAATGCCGGGTTAACAATCAGTCTTATTTTGAGGATGCTCCTGACAACTATGCAGAATCAGGGTTTTTAATGTCAGACCTGCAATGGCGCAGCCAGACATTACGGTAATCATTGGCCAGAGGCTGCCATCGCCCAGAGAGCTGACCAGTAAACCACTGGCGGCACCTGATAAGAATCCAAATGAACCCAGTACGGCGGTAGCGGTTGCACTGCTGCGTGGAAAGAATTCAACCGTACTGGCAATGGCATTGGACACAATAAGGGCTTGTGAACCGATAAATATCATGATGCCAATAACGATAATGGCTAATGCCGGAGCAGGACTGATCAGGATATATAGCAGCATTGTTAAACCTGTGATGACCTGCAGGATTTGTCCCAGTTTTAACAGGCAGGGTGGGTCGTAAAAATGCAGCAGTCTGACATTGATGCGATTGACAACAATCATCATTAGTACATTAACGGCAAACAATAGAGGATAGACCGAAGCGGAAACGCCAAAATAAATCATATACACCGAGGGGGAGGCGGTAATAAAGCTGAACAAACCGCCATAGGTAAAACTCTGTGCGGCCAGATAAGCCAGGGCTTTACGATGTGAGAGCACTTCAATATAACGCTTTAGCGCTGACGTAGTCTGAATGGCTTTTACGCGAGTTTCAGGTAACAAGCGATAAAGCAGCAGGCCGATTAACAAAGCATAGACAAACAGCACAATAAAAATTGAATGCCAGCCAGCCAAGTGTAAACAAACCATGCCGATTAACGGTGCAACAAGTGGGGCAATCATCATGATAATCGCCATATGTGACAGATATCGGGCACTGTCACGGCCACTGCTGATATCACGAATCACGGCAGAAGAATTGACAATTGCCATGCCGCCACCGATAGCCTGCACCACTCGCCATATCCATAAGCCAAGTAAGGTATGGCTGAGCACAATTCCCATGCTGGCAACACAAAACAGCGTGAGCCCAATAAAAATAACGCGACGCCGGCCAAAATGATCGGATAACGGCCCACCGGTCAATTGACCGACAGCAAAACCCGCCAGAAATAAACTCAGTGATAATTCAATATCATGAATGCTCACAGCAAACTCAGCAGCCATTAACGGCATTGCTGGCAGGTAGGCATCAATTGCCAGAGGAGCGATCGCGGTAAGACCGGCCAGTAACAGAATAAGCTGTGCCACATTGTGGGTGCTGATAGCGGGTTCTTTATCCATTTTGACGGTCAGTCAGCTTCCTTTCATTAAGCAAACAGAGTGTTACATTATTGAGTTGTTAATATTATTTGTTTGGTGAATCACCCAATGCCGGGCTTATTTCCGGATCCTGCTTTGGCAACGATTGCAGTCTTAATTCACGCATATCAAAGCCGCTGGGCTGCTGAAAAACACGTAAGCCAAATTCGGGCAGAATAGCCAGCAAATGATCAAAAATATCCGACGCAATGCCTTCGTATTCAATCCAGTTGGTAGTATTGGTAAAACAGTAAATCTCCAGAGGCAGACCATTGGCTGTTGGCTCAAGTTGCCGGGACATCAGGGTATAGTTCTGATGAACCTTTGGATGATTTTTCAGATAATTGCTGACATAGGCGCGGAAGCTGCCAATATTGGTAATGCGACGGGTATTAACAGGCTCTTTACCCCACTCAGCTAATTGTTGATTCCATTCATCAATATCTTTTTGTTTCTGATGTAAATACTCATCCATCAGGCTGAACCGATGCAGCTTTTTCCGTTCATCGTTCGATAAAAAATGAATACTTTGCTGGTCAATCAAGATACTGCGTTTAATGCGCCGACCGCCTGATTCCTGCATACCGCGCCAGTTTTTAAAGGGATCGGTCAGGAAACGTTTGGTCGGAATGACGCTGATGGTTTTATCCCAGTTCTGCACTTTCACCGTATGTAGCGCGATATCAATAACATCACCGTCCGCATTAAGCGGTGTCATTTCAATCCAGTCACCGACCCGGATCAAATCATTTGAACTGATTTGCACACTGGCGACCAATGACAGCAACGTGTCCTGAAAGATCAACAGTAATACGGCGGCCATTGCACCCAAACCGGACAACAGTATTAAGGGGGAACGATCAATCAATGAGGCAATCATCAGGATTGCCGCAATTGCATAAATAGCGATTTTGAGTACCTGGATATACCCTTTGATGGGTTTCAAATGCGCATCTGGACGTTTGTTATAAGCATCATTGATAATGGTCAATAAGCTGCCAATGCCCAACGCAATGGTGAGTACAATAAATGCTGTAGTGACATTCTGTACCACTGCCACAGCGACTGGCGAAATATTCGGAATGATGACGATCCCGGCGGACAGGATAAGCGCCGGTACAATATTCGCCATGCGCCGGATAAAAGATGAATCCGCTAAAGATGAATACCGGCCTAACTGAGTGTTTCTAAGGATGCGATAGACGCCGCGAACCAGAATACGTTTGACCAGCCAGTTTGCGATCCACGAGACCAGGATCAATACGCTCAGGCCAATCAGCGTGTAGAGATGAGGGTAATTCTCCAGCCATTCAGTTATAAGATTGTAACTTTCCACAGTGTGCTCCGCAGCGTTGCATCAGGGGGCAGATTGTAGCATTCAATTGGCTTTGAAATCTGGGTCATAATGCGGTGTTTAAGGCGGGAAGGTTTCCGTAAAGTTTTGAAGACAGAGCAATTTACTGTATATTGGCCGGTTTTCCAAACAAGCCCTATTATCAACGTGAAGCTTAATCCACCCTAGCGTATTACTTCCCCCGGGACCTTTCTGGTCCTTGATGTTTAACACATCGTCCCCGCCAACAATGCGGTTGTGCCGGTCATAACCACAGTTAAATGAATGTAGTCGACATCAAAATGTCACGCAGCTTGGCAATAATTTTTTATCTGAAAAAATCTTTTGAACACAGGAACCTGAATTAATGTTGCAAAACCTTAGACGAGACTGGTTTTCCAATGTCCGTGGAGATCTGATCTCCGGCATTGTGGTTGCTTTGGCACTGATCCCCGAAGCCATCGCTTTTTCAATCATTGCTGGGGTTGACCCGAAAGTGGGTTTGTACGCCTCTTTCTGCATAGCAGTAGTGATATCCATCGTAGGTGGTCGTCCAGGTATGATTTCCGCGGCTACCGGCGCGATGGCGCTATTAATGATCACCCTGGTTAAAGAGCACGGTCTGGAATATCTACTGGCAGCAACATTGTTAACAGGGATACTGCAAATCGGTGCCGGTTATCTCAAATTGGGCGATTTAATGCGTTTTGTTTCACGCTCAGTGGTAACAGGGTTTGTGAATGCCTTGGCTATTTTGATTTTTATGGCGCAATTGCCAGAACTGACTAATGTCACTTGGCATGTATACGCCATGACAGCAGCAGGGCTGGGTATTATTTATCTATTCCCATATGTGCCTAAAATCGGCAGGTTATTACCATCGCCTTTGGTCACCATCATCGTGCTGACCTTAGTTGCCATATTTACCAATATGGATATACGTACTGTCGGTGATATGGGCGATTTGCCTGATACTTTACCAATTTTCCTATGGCCAGATGTGCCACTCAATTTTGAAACATTAGCCATCATATTCCCTTACGCGATAGCATTAGCCGTGGTTGGTTTGCTGGAATCCATGATGACAGCCACCATCGTTGATGATTTAACAGATACGTCAAGTGATAAAAACCGTGAATGTAAAGGTCA
>NZ_DCSO01000113.1:10521-12372 GCF_002325665.1 Methylophaga sp. UBA1464 | reverse complement strand
AGGGTATCGCAGATAAAGTGCCGGTCATTATCGTCGAAGCGGACGCCAAACGGCAGATTGGTGTGTTTCAAGTGGAATGGTTGCGATTGACGCATTCGATTCCGGAGCCACATGCATTATTAATCAGCACCGCGGTTGGGAAGGTTTTTCATACTGCGGATTGGAAGCTCGATAATGCCCCGGTTGTTGGTCAGGCTTATGATGCAGCTGCATTTCAGAAACTGGCGGAATATCAGGTGGATGCAATGGTCTGTGATTCGACCAATGCGAATGTTCAGGGGTGGTCTGAATCCGAAGCCAATCTCTATAAAGGGCTGAAATTCCATGTAGAACAAGCGAAAGGCCGGGTCGTTGTTGCCTGTTTTGGCAGTAATATCGCCAGATTACATACCCTGGCCGGTATCGCTGAAGAAACCGGTCGGCATCTTGGTTTATTAGGGCGTTCCTTAATCAATACCGTCTCAGCAGCCAAAAATGTTGGTCTCTGGACCAGTGTAAAAACATCAGTAGATTCGGCTCATTTGGGGTACTTGCCTGCGCATACGGTTTTATTGGTTGCGACCGGTAGTCAGGGTGAACCTCGAACAGCGCTCAATCGATTAAGTCTGAACAGCTTTCGGGATTTGCAATTGTCACCTGGTGATACCGTTATTTTTAGCTCGAAAGTGATTCCCGGTAATGAGTTGGCTATTGCTGCATTGATTGAACGGCTCAAGGCCATGCAGGTGGATGTGATTGATATGGACAACAGTGCGTTGCCCATTCACGCTTCGGGACACCCTGCCAGTGAAGAATTGAAAACCATGTATCAGTGGGTTCAGCCACAATGTGCGATTCCGGTACATGGCGAATTAATGCATATGAAAGCCAATGCCAAAATCGCCAAAGCCAGCGGGGTGAGGCGGCAATTACTGGGTCAGAATGGTGATCTGTTTTATATCTCGCCAGTGAATGGCATCAGGCGTGGCGCAGTTAAAACAGGAAGATGGGGCTTTTTTGATCGTAAGACGTTAAAAAAACTGTAATTTACGCCTCAGCATCAAATGAGGGGCCGCGCCGCTCTGATGAAACCCGTCTTTCAATCAGGGTTTTCTGCTTGCGTTTGCGCCGTTCACGACGCTGCCGCCGGTCTTCCTGAATGCTAGGCTGGGTTTTATCCGCAGCAGGTTGCCCAGGGTTTACCGGATGTGTGCTATAGGTTATTAAAAAATTGTTATGATAAATTCGTGAAATATCCATCATATTGACCTAACTTTTGTTAACGCTTAAATCATAGCGGTCTGATTTAATATATCTTTAATTTTTTCATCAAGTTAACGCTGACTTCAACCTTTGAGACATGGAAAATAAATGAAAGATTCGCTGAAAATAGGCCTGGCCTTAGGGAGCGGTGCGGCGCGAGGTTGGGCACATATTGGCGTGATTAATGCTCTGAAGAATGCTGGGATTAAACCCGATGTAGTGGTGGGAACTTCTATCGGCGCGTTGGTTGGAGCAGCTTATCTCAGTAACAAATTACCTGATCTGCAACAGCGATTGCTTAAACTGACCAAGCTCGAAACGGCACGTTTTTTCAATATCGGATTTCCGTTTAACGGCGTCGTCAATAAAGACAAATTGCATGAATTTCTAACGCTATATGTTGCTGACGAAACAGTATTAATTGAGTCATTGCCAGAACGTTATGCCAGTGTTGCAACGCATCTTCATTCGGGACAGGAAGTGTGGAACACCGAGGGCAAATTACTGGAAGCTGTCTGGTCGTCAATTTCGTTGCCTGGTTTGTTTCCGGCGATTAAACATCATGGTCGCTGGTTGATCGATGGTGGACTAGTGAACCCTGTCCCTGTA
>NZ_DCSO01000113.1:6922-10409 GCF_002325665.1 Methylophaga sp. UBA1464 | reverse complement strand
CTGGGAGCCGATATCGTGATTGCAGTGAATCTGAATGGCGATATTTTAGGGAAACATCTGCATCAAAATCCTCCCGTTACAAAGAATGATCAGAGCGCCAGTTTGCTTGGTAACCGTATCAGTGAATTTATAACCAATTACACTGGAAATCTTTTTGCTGAGGATAAACCTCCCAAAGAAGATGTGCCGGATATGTTTGCCGCGATTGCTGCATCAGTGAATATAACTCAGGACAGGATCACCCGCAGTCGCATGGCAGGTGACCCGCCGGATGTGTTATTACAGCCGCGCTTATCACATATCGGGTTGCTGGAGTTTTACCGGGCAGCCGAAGCCATAGAGGCTGGGGCAAAAAGTGTCGACAAAAACCTGGCGGAAATTCAGTTCTGTCTGGGGCAACGTGATTAGCTGATTCGTCTGCTGTGAAAAATTTAGCAAGTGTTAAGAACCAATTTAAATTTGAAACTGTCATGTCGTGAAGCTGGATTTTTAGTAGAAACCTGCTGACAGCGGTCGCACAAACTGTCAGTCTGGGCAAAACAATCAACAAAAATAACGCAAATCTACAGAGATATAGGCAAATAAAGCATGAAAAATGGAATTGAGGGGATCAGTAAGCTCTGGTTTTGGCTGGCATTAAGTCTGTTTGTAGTGATGTTTCTGCTATTGATGGTTCAGATAGACAGACAATGGACCAGGATGAATGAAATGACGCGGATCATGGAGGAGCAGGCTAAAGACATTCGTGCAACCCGGGGGCTTTTGCGTAATCTGGAGCAAACGCTGCGTACGGCGGAGTTTAGCCGTAACCCGAACAGCCAGCCGGTCAGCCCCAAAGATATCAGAGGCACAGATGCATTTGAACGAGCGCGTCTGGCCGCTGAAAAAGAAGATTATGCACAAGGTGACTGGCTGATGATGGCCTTCGCCAGTAACATCCGCACACTGACCCCATTAGTCTCCGCGGATGCCTATTCTTCAGAAGTGCAACAATATGTCCTGGAATCATTACTGGTCAGAAACCCGGACACATTGGAATGGAATGGTTTATTGGCAGAAGACTGGTCTACGTCTTCAGACGGTCTGACGATTACTTTTGCATTACGCCGGGATATTACGTTTTCCGATGGAGAGCCATTAACTGCCAGGGATGTCGAGTTTACCTTTAATTTCATCATGAACGAGGCGATTGCCGCTCCTCGCAGTCGTGCCTACTTATCCAGAATGGAGCGTGTTACTGCGCTGGATGATTATCATGTGGAATTTGTATTCAAAGAACCGTATTTCAATAGTCTCCAACTAGCGGGCAGTATTGATGTTTTGCCTGAACATTTTTATGGTCGATTTCTCGATGATCCTCAAACCTTTAATGAAAGCCGTGGTTTATTACTTGGTTCAGGTCCGTTCCGTTTAAGTAACCCTGAAGGCTGGTCTCCGGATAAAGGTGTCGTTGAGCTGGTGCGTAATCCTCGCTACTGGGGACCGGTCAGTGCGTCATTTGATCGAATAGTCTGGCGCATTATCGAAAACGACAGCGCACGACTGACTACTTTCCGTAACGGTGATATTGATGTTTATAGCGCCCGTCCACGTGAGTATCAGAATTTGCTCGATGACGAGGGCATTACAGAGCGTAGTCAGAATTTTGAATATATGAGTCCAACAGCCGGTTACAGCTTTATTGCCTGGAATCAGGAACGTGGCGGTGAAAAGACCATTTTTGCCGACAAACGGGTGCGTATGGCAATGTCCATGCTGACTGATGTAGATAGAGTGCTGGAAGAGATTTTCCTCGGTTATGGTCAGCCTGCTGCCAGTCCGTTTATGCCGGGTTCAGCCCAGCACGATGAAGCCAATCAGGCGATCGGTCATAACATCGATAGAGCCAGAGAGTTATTGCAGGAAGCTGGTTTTCAGGACAGTAATAATGACGGCATTCTGGAAACACCAGATGGTGAGGAATTTGAATTTTCGCTGACCTATTTTCAGGACAGTGACGATACCCGGCGGATGGTGCTGTTTCTGCGCGATTTATATGCGCGCTCCGGCATTATCATGAAACCGAATCCAACTGAGTGGTCGGTGATGGTGGAAAACATTCAACAAAAAAACTTTGATGCCATTACTTTGGCCTGGACCTCGGGCATTGAAATCGATATTTACCAGATGTTTCATTCCAGCCAGACAGTCGAAGGTGGTGATAACTTTATCAATTATCGCAACCCTGAGCTTGATGCCATCATTGATGCTGCCCGTGCAGAAGTAAAAGAAGAAGAAAGAATGAAACTCTGGCATCAGGCAGAGAAAATTCTGGTGGATGAGCAACCCTATACCTTCCTGTTCCGCCGTAATACCATGGCATTTATTGATCGACGTATCCATAACCTGCAAAAAACCGGTCTGGGTCTGAATCTGATGAGTGTTCCGGTAGAGATATATGTGCCGGCTGAACTGCAGCATAGACGTTAGTTAAGCAGGCCAAGACCATCATGCTGAATTATTTGCTGAGACGCATCTTGTTGATGATCCCGACCTTGCTCGGTATCACGATTGTTGTGTTTACCGTGATGGCTGCTGCACCGGGAGGGATCAGTGCCCAATCGCTGGTGGACGGCATGGAGCTGGAGCCGCAAAGCCGCCAGGCGCTGGAAGACTATTACAATAAACTTTACGGATTGGATAAACCGGCTCCGGTGCAATATGTTCGCTGGCTGAATAATATTTCACCAATTGGATTTAAACGCCTGCCGGACGGCACCTTTGGCGAATTTTCATTGTGGAAAGGCACTGATCTGGGTACCAGTTTCCGTTATGGCAGACCGGTTACTGATATGATTGCTGAACGGCTGCCAATCACCTTGTTACTCAATCTGATTTCTATCCCGCTCATATACGCCCTGGCCATTGGAATTGGTGTGCAGGCCGCACGCCAACGTGGCGGCCGATTTGATGTGACATCGAATATTCTGCTGCTTGGACTGTGGTCAGTCCCTAGCATGCTGGCCGGTGTTCTGTTTATTGGTTTTTTTGCGTCGGAACAATACTGGCGATGGTTTCCTACCGGTGGTCTGATGCGAAGAGAGACTGCTGACCAGACTTTCCTGCCGTTAATGACCAGTATGGGTGATGTGTTCATTACGTTTGCCTGTGTGGCATTGCTCACCGTTCTGCTTATCAGCGCCGTGGTGACCTTTTCATTGAAAATCAGACAATTCGCCGGTCTTATTGTCGGTGGTTTATTGGGTTATGCCATGGCATTTAATCTCAATGGTGATCTGTTTGGCTTATTGCATGTGTTGCTTATTCCTTCAATGGCTATGCTGGTCAGACTCTTCGCAGGATTGGGTAATATCGCACTGCGAATTGTCATTACCGGTGGATTTGCGGTGGGGTTTGGTTTGGCTTTAGCCGGATTGTTTGGTGTGCAGGTGGTACAGGGGGGCTATTTGCTGGATCGTCTATGGCATCTGGTGTTACCGGTAATTGC
>NZ_DCSO01000113.1:5865-6856 GCF_002325665.1 Methylophaga sp. UBA1464 | reverse complement strand
TGCCCTGTCATATGGAGGTCTGGCATTTCTGGCCAAATTGACACGCTCATCGCTACTGGAAAATCTGACCGCAGATTATGCGCGTACCGCTCGAGCCAAAGGTGTGGATGAAGAAACCGTATTGTGGCGGCATGTATTTCGGAATTCGCTTTTACCGTTGATCACTGTTTCAGCAACATTACTACCCAGTTTATTGGCGGGTTCGGTCATCGTTGAAAGCATTTTCAGTATCGATGGAATGGGCAAGCTGGCGGTTGAAGCTCTCCAGACCCGCGATCGGGAGCTGGTGTTATCGGTGACACTGATTTCCGGTCTGCTGACGCTAGTTGGTTATTTGTTGGCTGATATTGCCTACGCAATTGTTGATCCGAGGGTCAGTTATGACTGAGCAAGTCGTCGAAGTTCCAGTCAAGCAGCCATCCAAATCCTGGACTCAACAGGTTGCTTCATCATTATTGAAAAGAACCAGTGCCAAAATAGGTCTGGCCTGGATAGGCTTGTTAGTTGTTATCGCCACGTTTTCACCGTTTCTGGCAAACAGTCATCCACTTTACCTGGTGGTTGATGGGCAGGCGACCAGTCCATTACTCAAGCATATGGAAGCACTGGACTGGATTTGGCTGAGTGGATTTTTTATTACGCTGGTGATTTCTGCGTTTTCAGTTGTGCTGTGGAAAAAGATTTTGTTATGGCTGGCGAGCATGGCGATGGTTTCATTTATTGCCTATTCGACTGTGTCACCACCTGTTCTGGTGGTTTATGAACAGTACCGTGAACTGGAAACGGCTGGTAAAGTTGAAAACATCATCCGTGTACCGATTCCGTACTCGGCAAAAGATTATTTACGTGATTATGCGGATACCGGCATTGAATCGCCTTTGTCTGCTGGAGAAAGAACACACTGGATGGGTACCGATGAAAATGGTGCAGATGTAGCATCGCGGATGATTCATGCATCACGGATTGCCTTGGGGATTGGTTTTATTGCTAC
>NZ_DCSO01000113.1:342-5827 GCF_002325665.1 Methylophaga sp. UBA1464 | reverse complement strand
TTGCGTTGGTTATCGGCACAATAATTGGCGGTTTGATGGGCTATTTTTCCGGCATTGTCGATATCATTGGCATGCGCCTGGTGGAAATCTTTGAAGCTATACCGACCTTGTTCCTGCTGTTGTCATTTGTTGCTTTTTTCGGACGATCTATTTACATGATGATGGTCATTATCGGCATCACCGCCTGGTCAGGCTATGCACGGTATGTACGCGCGGAGTTTCTCAAACTGCGTCAACAGGACTTTGTTCAAGCGGCAATCGCCAGTGGTTTGCCATTACGATCGATTTTATTCCGCCATATGCTGCCCAACGGTCTGGCGCCGTTGCTGGTCGCTACCAGTTTTGGTGTTGCCTCTGCGATTCTGGCTGAAGCGACATTAAGCTTTCTGGGGTTGGGGCTGGTTGATGATCCTTCCTGGGGACAATTGTTGAATCAGGCCGTTCAATCTTCGACATTTAACTGGTGGTTGGCCGTTTTCCCGGGTGGGGCAATCTTTATGACCGTATTTGCCTATAATTTGTTGGGTGAATCACTGCGTGATGCGGTAGATCCCCATACCAGTCGGGGTATGCAGTCATGAAGTTGCTGGAAGTGAAAAATCTGGTGACAGAGCTGGGTGAGGGCGATAACTGGTTACGGGCGGTGGATAATATCAGTCTCGCTGTTGAGCCCGGCCAAACCTATTGTCTGGTCGGTGAATCCGGTAGTGGTAAATCAGTAACAGCGTTATCGATCATGGGGTTATTGCCGCATGGTCATTACCGGCATCCTGATGGTCATATTCAGTTAACTGACCCTCAGGGACACTTACCTGAAACAGCATTGCTCAATGCAGATGATGAAACGTTGCGCTCAGTTCGTGGCAGTCGTATTGCGATGATATTTCAGGAGCCAATGACCTCACTTAATCCCGTGCAGACAATTGGCCAGCAACTGGAAGAAGTATTGGTGATCCATCGACCGGAACTTGATGAAGAAGCGCGTAGACAGAAGATTCTGGCAGCATTGACAGAAGTAAGGATTCCGGACCCGGAAGGTCGTATTCGGGAGTATCCCCATCGTTTATCCGGTGGCCAGCGTCAGCGGGTGATGATCGCGATGGCGCTGATTTGTGAACCGGCATTATTGATTGCGGATGAGCCGACTACTGCCCTTGATGTCACGGTACAGGCTGAGATTCTTAAGCTGATGCGTGATTTACAGACCAAATACGGAATGGGCATGTTGTTTATTACCCATGATTTTGGCGTGGTGGCACAAATTGCCGATGTGGTTGGGGTGATGCGCAAAGGCAAACTGGTCGAAAGTGGCAAGACGGCAGATGTTTTACGTAACCCGCAACATGAATATACCCAGAGCCTGATAGCCGCATTACCGGAACGCCTGACCAGACCTGACAGAATGGTGAAATCAGAAAAAGTGTTGCTGGAAGTCAAAGATGTGTCCGTGTATTTTCCAGTACGTCGCGGTTTGATGCGGCGGGTAGTCGATCATTTCCATGCCGTTGAAAACGTTTCTTTGCAGGTAAATGCCGGTGAAGTCGTGGCTCTGGTGGGTGAATCAGGCTGCGGTAAAACCACTTTGGGCCGGGCTTTACTAAGACTGCAGGAAGTGACTTCAGGCAGTATTTTTCTGGAAGGACAGGATATTACCCAATTATCAGCCAAAGCGATGCGGCCCCTTCGAAGACGAATGCAGGTGGTGTTTCAGGATCCGGGTTCCAGTTTAAATCCACGCCTGCCAATTCATACTACTTTGATTGAACCGATGCGGGTACATGGTATTGGCAGTAGCGATGCCGAACGTACTCAAATCGCAGCGCGGTTTTTGGACAGGGTTGAAATGCCAACCGATAGTTTATGGCGTTATCCACATGAATTTTCTGGCGGACAGCGACAGCGACTGGCGATTGCCAGAGCTCTGGTACTCGAACCTCGGTTTATTTTGTGTGATGAAATTACCTCAGCTTTAGATGTATCAGTTCAAGCCGGTATTTTAAGGTTGTTACGGCAGCTGGTAGATGAAGAGGGCATCGGTATGTTGTTTATCACACACAACATGGGTGTAGTGGATTATCTGGCCGATCGCATGGTGGTGATGCATAAAGCGCAATTAGTCGAATCCGGTAATACACATGACATCATGAAATCACCACAGAATGAACATACTCGGAACCTGCTGGATGCCGTGCCTAGGCTGGATGATAATTATATGGCCTCTGCCGTTTAACGCTGAGAGACAATTAATTCAGCCGCTTATCAACTTTTAGTCGTTCCTAAGGTCTGCATAAATAACACCTGAGTGGTGACCGAGCTCGACCTACTGATAGCCAAAGGATTTTAAGATGCGTTATATATTATTATTGATATCAAGTTTAATGCTTTCATTTTCGGTTCAGGCAGCAGAATCCTGCCCTGAATTTCTCGACTATGAACTTCCCAAACTGCATTCAAACGAAACCATTAATCTCTGTGAAGTAGCCAATGGAAAACCATTGCTGGTGGTGAACACGGCAAGCCACTGTGGTTATACTCGTCAGTTTGAAGGCCTTGAAGCATTGCATCAGAAGTATCAGCAAAGCGGTTTGATGGTGGTTGGCTTTGCCAGTAATGACTTTAATCAGGAAGCAAAAGACGAGGCCGAAGCTGAGCGGGTTTGCCGGGAAAATTTTGGTGTAACCTTCACCATGATCGCGCCGAGCTTTGTGACGGGTCAGAATGCTAATCCGGTATTTCAGGAAATTAACCAGCAAAGTGAAGAGCCTGGTTGGAATTTCAGTAAATACCTGATTAATGCTGATGGTAAAGTCGTTGCCGCTTTTCCCAGCAAAGTTAAGCCAAGTGATAAGCAAGTGACTGATGCCATTGAGTCATTGCTATAATTCGTAAATATTGGCGATTAAATAACAATAAAGGCTTATTAAAAGTATAAAATTATTTTTGATAAGCCTTTTTTTGTGCAAGGATATGTTGATTTGCCCGCTAACTTGGCTTTACTGAATCATGCTAAACGTGTAATCAGATTGATAGTTTGTCAGATACCTTTGAGTGATTAGGCAACGACCAAAAGCTAGTATCGATATTCCTAATCTAACCTCACTTGTCACGTCGTGTCAGACAATAAATTTTAACTTATCAATCAACGTTAATGCCGACTGGGTATTTTATTAAACTGTGCGCAACTATCCGAATTGCAAAGAGTTTTAGTGTACTTTGATTCTTCACGCGCTATTCTGTCCGTATGACCAAACATATCGATAATTTGTTTTTTAATCGCACGTTTGTAGTGTTTATTCTACTTGTAGTGTGGATCATTGGTGCGTTGAGTTTACGGTTTTTTTACCACCAACAAGTCGCTGGTTATCAAAACCCGATTAATGAGCAAATCAGTCAGCGAGTGAGTATGTTATCCGTGTTGCAAGCCGAGCTGATTGATAAAGAATTTTCTTTTGTAGGAGCCAACCTTAAACAGCTTGCCGCGATGAGCATGGAAGCACCTGAGCAGGTCGCGACTTATGCTGAAAGGTTAACAAATCTGAATCCCACTATATGGCAGCTCTATATCACTGATAACGAAGGGGTAGTTACATTTTCTACCAGTCCAGGATATCAATCACCGATATCGCTCAGAGATTATTTTACTGAGCACACCAAACATGAGCAGACAAAATTTTTCATTTCCTCACCGAGGCAATCCATTATTCAGGAAAGCGCACTCTATATTGCGATGAGTTATCCCATTCGAGATGCTGATGATCAGTTTACCGGTGTGGCGGTGGCAGCCTTGAAAAGTGAAGATCTGACAGCTCAGCTTGGCAATATTACCAAAAACAAAAATATTTCGGCTGTATTGACCGACGAATCGGGCAAACTCATCTGGTCTTCCAGTCTGTACGAAGGGCTGCAAAAAAATGATATTTACAGCCTGTGCAAGGATCATCGATACCTGACATCTACCGAGCTTGGCATACATCGCGTTCAGCTCCAGAATAACGCGCAATGTGATTTTCAATTTCTTAACAAATGGGGAATGTTCTCCATTATTGCTGAAAACCGTGCGTCTGCTGAACAGTCGATAAGACAATATGAACAGCAGATGGTGACCAGAAATTTTATTATCTTGATAGTTTTCACCCTGTTGTTACTTTTTTTAGGTAACCAGTTGCTCAAGCAGATTGAGTCCAGAAAACTGTTGGCGGTGCTTAATCATCGCAATAAAGCCATTATTGATGCGATGCCCGACTTGCTGCTCACCATGAGGGTGGATGGCAAAATAATCGACCATGAAGTAGAGGATAGTTTTCCATTGCTGGTTGATGCGACTAAGTTAAATGGAATGAATATCAGTGAGCTGCTAGATGCCGATCTGGTCGAAAAGAAACTCGCTTTGATGGCTGAAACAATAAACACTGGCGAACCGGCAACGATCGAA
The DNA here is from genome assembly GCF_002325665.1 of Methylophaga sp. UBA1464. NCBI lineage: Bacteria > Pseudomonadati > Pseudomonadota > Gammaproteobacteria > Thiotrichales > Piscirickettsiaceae > Methylophaga > Methylophaga sp. UBA1464. Next base: position 1,395 of record NZ_DCSO01000113.1, on the reverse strand, counting down.
TATCCGTTGGTATTAGATGGTAAGGAATATTATTTTCTGGAACGGCTAACGGCTCTGGATGATAAGCATGTACTGGCGTTTATTATTGATATCACCAGCAGAAGAGAGGCTGAACTGAAGCTGGAATGGCAGGCATTCCATGATGGACTGACGGGGCTTCCAAATCGTCTGATGTTCTTCGAGTTTTTGAATAAACTGGTACAAAACTATCGGCGTAATAAACGCGAATTTACTATCTTGTTTATTGATTTAAACGGATTTAAAGAAATTAACGATAACTATGGTCATCATGTGGGAGACGAAATCCTTAAACATACTGCCACACAGCTCAGCAGAATCCTGCGTGAAACAGATACTGTGGCCCGACTCGGAGGTGATGAATTTGCAGTCTTATTACCGGAAACCTCACCAAGCCAGGCGCAACGGGTCATTACATCTATTATTGAAACAATCAAACAACCGCTGATTCATAATGGTAAAAGTTTATCAGTCTCGGCGAGTATCGGTATGGCTGCCTGTCCACAGGACGCTACTTCGGCAGACGAACTTTTAAATGCTGCTGATAAGCGGATGTATGAAGTTAAGTCGGCAGAAAACAAACTTTGAAACTCTTGATTACTTATGTATGCAGCCATAACAGTAATTAGAGCTGACAGGTTTTACCCGAACGCATTAGATATGAAAACGAATATCTGATTGTCCAGAAAAAAGCTGTGGTATGCACATATCGGAAAGATGTGATTGTAAAGGTACGCATTCGAGCATATCAAACGAGTAATTTAGAGAAAACCTAAGGACAGAAAACAAAAAAGCAGCTACCAAATTAATGATAACTGCTTGATTGACTTTCAATTTTTGGTGCGCCTGGCACGATTCGAACGTGCGACCGCCTGGTTCGTAGCCAGGTACTCTATCCAGCTGAGCTACAGGCGCTTTAAAGCGTGAAATTGTACTGTTTTTTACTGACTATCACAAGGATAAATTCAGAAAAAAATGGCGGAGAGCGAGGGATTCGAACCCTCGATAGGGGTTAACCTATACGCCCTTAGCAGG
>NZ_DCSO01000113.1:0-140 GCF_002325665.1 Methylophaga sp. UBA1464 | reverse complement strand
CCTGCGTTTGATTGATCTTTTTCTGCCTGGATACGATCGTAGATTTCTTCACGATGAACCGTGACGTCTTTTGGTGCATCAACACCAATTCTGACTTGATTGCCTTTAACACCAAGCACATTTACAACAACATCATCACC
>NZ_DCSO01000058.1:24507-27735 GCF_002325665.1 Methylophaga sp. UBA1464 | reverse complement strand
GGCGACATCCATCATTTTAGGATTGGGCAAATTCAGGTTATCCATGATTTGCTTGTATTCAACCACATCTTTCACTTGCAAACGTGGATTATGCTGGCGTTCTTCACCGATGGTACTGACCATCCAGCCTTTATAATCATGCGCCGGATAGACCCACGTGTCCTCTGGAAATTTCAATAATTTGTCGAACAGACTGCTGTACTGTTCTATTGCACTGCCATTTTGAAAATCCGTTCGACCAGTGCCACGAATCAATAACGTATCCCCGGTAAACAGATATTTCTGACCCGCATGCTCCAGCATAAAGCTGTAAGAGTCATCGGTATGCCCAGGGGTGTGCAGTGCTGTCAGGGTCAGCTTTCCGACAACAATTTGGCTTCCATCATGGAAACTGTCATTGGCGCAGGAAGAATTGGCCTGTTGTCCCATATAGGTCTCACAACCCGTTATATCACGAAGTTTGCCCAGAGCCGTAATATGATCGGCATGAGTATGGGTATCCATGGCGATTTTGAGGGTTAATCCCAGTTCGTTCAATAACCTCAAATATCCATCTGTTTCATCAACCACCGGATCAATTAACAGGGCTTCTTTGCTTTCATTGTCAGCAATTAAATACGTGTAGGTTGACGAATGTTTTTCATAAAGTTGTCTGAATAGCATGGTGATTTATATCCTATATCAGTTGTGTGAATAACATCAGTGCGGAAACTGCCATCAAACCGATGGCAAAGATTTTCTGTAAGCTGGCATTGGCAATCCTGTGACTGAGTAACTGTCCCGCAAACATACCGATTAAACCGCCGGTAATTAACCAGGCCAGTGAAACCAATGACAAATGTGTTGTTTCGCCCAATACAATATGAGCAATAAAACCGCTGCTGCTGATAAGCGCTATGACCACTAATGAGGTGCTGACCGCTTGTATCATGCTGACCTGACTGAGCAAAAGCAGCAAAGGGATAATCAGAAACCCACCGCCCACGCCGAATAATCCGGATAACAAGCCGACCATTAAACCGCCCAACAGCAGGCCGCTCATACATTTTGGACGCATTTGAAATTGGCCGGTTGGACTGAATTTACACAGCAGGCCATTAGTGCTTTCTAATGATAAATGACTGCCACGTACGACTTTACTGGCTTCCGGCATCGTTGTTGCCGTCAACCACATACGAATGGCAATGAGGATGGCTAAAATACTGAACCCTGCCATCAGTATGGTTTCACTGAGCATCGTGCCTAACACTTTGCCAAGCGGTGCCGCCAATATGCCGCTACCGGCCAATAAGGCCGCTGGCAGCCATAAAATAGTTTGTTTTGTGAGATTTCGTACGCTGCCATACAATGTGATGGCAGCGACAGCCGCTAACGACAATGTCACCGCTTCATGAATTGAAATGCCGCCAATCATAATCAAAAGTGGTACGGCAAATACCGAGCCGCCTGCGCCGGTCAGGCCCAGCAATAAACCAATCACAATGCCCAGTATCAGCAGCATGATTTTTTATTTATTCCATGGCATTTTGGCGATGATCATGCCCATCGCACAGCTATCGGTTATTCCTGAGAACATCAGTCCTGCGCCGACAAAACCGGATAGGGCAAACCAGGCTGAATGTATCGCAAACCCTAAAATCACCCCCAGTAACACCAAACCACCCGCAGTAATACGTACCTGACGTTCAATTGAAATAGCTTTTCCTTGGGTAATCACCCAATCAGGATTCATCTTTTCAACAGCTTGAATGCCACCATCAATGACAACTAATGATTGGCTAACTTGCCCATCTGTTTGTTTGGCGGCGGATTCGGCGCGACGTCCTGAATGGCATAAAAAGTAAATCTTCTCAGGTTTTAGCGCTTGTTCTTTTATAGCCTGTTGCAGCGCATCAACTGTAAAGGATTGTAAAGGCAGATGAATAACGCCAGGTAACGCTTTTGCTTTTACCTCGGCAGAAGTTCTAACATCAATAATGCATGCATCATTGGGTGATTTGCTCGCAAATAGGGTTTCAGGTTTTTCGATCGAATAACTCATGAGTTTTCTCCACATGAAGAAGTTTGATATTCAGGACAGTAAAGTGATTGCAGTACCGCGATGATACGCAATGCGGCGTCGCCATTAAGACGGTAATAGACCGTTTGTGAAACTTTGCGGGTGACCACTAATTCAGCGTGGCGCAGGCTGGCAAGATGTTGTGATAGGGCAGACTGACTGAGCGGCACCAAATGATTGAGCTCACTCACGGCCAGTTCCTGATTTCCCAATGCACATAAAATCATCAGTCTGTGCTCATTGCTCATTTGCTTGAGTAACTCTGCGGCCGCCTTGGCATGCGTATGCATTTCGCTCATGTCAGGAAATGACAAGGTCTGGGTGGTCATGGAATGTCCTTGCAAAAATAATGTTGCAAGTATATTCGATTTTTCTAAATTAGAGAAATCTAAATTAGATTTTTATTATTAACTTGTCTGGCGTTTTAGCTACTCAGTCGTAAGAGATAGTTTCCAGTTTAGTGAAATGAAAGCTGGCGAGCAGGTCGCCAGCCTAAAGTTGTTAACCTTATATTTTTACAAACTCGCCTGCCGGCACCTCAGACATGACTTTTTGGAGATCGTTGGTGTTTAATGACAGCGCATAGCCCAGTACACCACTGCCAATAATGACCTGCTCAAATTGAAATGCACTGTTATCAGCTAAAACCGTAACAGTTTGAGGTAAAGCAATAGGCGGTACGGCACCAACGACATAGCCTGTTGCCTCTGAGACTTCATCAAACTCTGCCATGCGCAGTTTTTTCTCACCGAGATGCTTTCGTAAAGCCGCCCAATCGGCTCGTCCGCCGCCGGCGACTGCCAGTAAGATAAATTTATCCGAGCCGGTTTTAAATAACAGACTACGAATCACCGAGTTAGGATTACGGCCCTGACCACTCAGTAATTCCTCCAGATTACGGATAGGTTTTTTATCTTCACTGAGTGGAATTTCGATCACTTCATACTCTATTGCTTGCTGAGTTAATAATTCAGTGACCGGGGAGCTGATAGTCTGGCTCATGGATTCTCCATCTAAGTGATTCGAAAACGCTTACTGTATGAATTTACCACCGAAACTGTCAAAGCATAAAAGTGAGCAGCCCCAAAACCATAAAAACACTGCTAGCTGCATAACGCGCTGCATTTAACGGTAATTTTTGCATCAACTGATAACCAAATAAGACAACA
>NZ_DCSO01000058.1:22597-24476 GCF_002325665.1 Methylophaga sp. UBA1464 | reverse complement strand
AATAAGACAACAGGGACATTCGCCAGCATCATGCCAAGGGTTGTGCCCAATGTAACAAGGAAGAACTGCTGATATTGGGCGGCCAGAATAACGGTGGCGATTTGCGTTTTGTCACCGATCTCGGCCAGAAAAAATAACACTAAAGTTGCGACAAATGCCCCGTAACGATTCAGGTTGGAAGAAGCATCTTCTTCTTTGTCAGGAATTAATATCCATAAAGCAACCGCAATAAAACTGATGCCAATAAGTAACCTGCCAGTTTCAGGAGAGATGAATTCAGTGATCCATACTCCCAGCCAGGCGGAGAGACCGTGATTAAGCAGGGTAGCGAATAAGATGCCGAAAATGATGGGAATGGGGGCACGGAAACGTGCTGCCAGGAATAACGAAAGGAGTTGGGTTTTATCACCAATTTCCGCCAGGGCAACGGTGGTGGTTGAAACAAAAAAAGCTTCCATGATTTGGCTACTCAGGCGGGATAAAAAACCAAAGGCAAATAACAACTACCCGCCTATGGAGTTGTTATTTGCCTCAGGTCTTGCCAATGCCATTCCAGCGAATGACACGAATCTGCCATGCGTCTTGAGGACACAAGTATGTTGACAGATTCACGCACTAGGGTCTGTTTGTCTTTCATCGTCGATGAGAGATAAACAGGCCCTAAGATGGGTAGACTACTCCCCTAAGACAGGGGGCATTATAAGCAGGCTGTTAATTTGCTGCAATGAATGGTTTTTTTATTCTCTGAGTTGCCAGGTGGGCTGGTCGTTTTCATTAATGATGTGGTGTTTGATTAACCATTGCCGCGCATCTTCGGCATCTTCTTCAAACCAGGCTTTGGCACTGCCGAGGCGGAAACTGTAACCCCAACTATCCATATCCAGCATCATCCGATCTCGACCGAGATCAGGCAGAAAATCACTAAGTAAGATCTGCAGATAACAGACGCCATTTTCTTCGTCGTAATCACCGGCCGCATCGGTATCTAAAGTAATGCGCCGTTGACCATCCATGCAGATATAGTGCCCGGCTTCATGTAGTGCCGAATGTACTGGCGTATCAAGCCGCAGCAATAATTGATTGCCTAGCAGTCCAGCTTCACGTTCACCAAAGAAACTGCCGGGTATGGCTTCATGCTCAGCAACCGGTTTGATTTCAATACCGTAAGGCTGAAGCAGTGTTTGCAGATGTTGCTGATAATACGCTGTGCAATTCACCACATTTTGCGGATCAGACACGTCGGGCATCACCAATAATATGATTAATTACCAGGCCTGCCAGCGTTAAACCGAAAATAGAGGGCATATAACTCACCGTGCCATTTACAGCACGGGCCCGTCCGCGACTGACTGGTTCCGGGGGCAATGGTGGTAACGGGTACTCCAGCGAATAAACGGTTTGGATACCTTTACCGACACCGCGCTTGCGTAAATGTGAACGTAACTGTTTGGCGAGTTTGCAAATAGACGTATTCATTAAATCGCCGGTACGCACCTGGTTCGGATCAAGTTTGCCGCCTGCGCCCATGCTGGAGAATACCGGCAACTGATTACGCCATGCGGTTTCCAGTAGGGTGGTTTTGCTGCTCATGCTGTCAATCGCATCAATGATTACGTCAAAGCCTTGATTGAGCGTGTCAGGAATCGTTTCCGGCGTTAAAAATTCAGTAATCAGGTTCAGTTCACATTGCGGATTTATATCTGCGATCCGTTGTGCCATGACTTCGACTTTTAATTTACCGACTGTTGAGTTCAGTGCTACCAACTGACGGTTCATATTGGAGGCTGAGACCACATCATGATCCACCAGTGTCATTTTGCCCACACCCATGCGCGCTAAAGCTTCTGCCGTAAAAGAGCCGACGCCGCCCATACCGGCC
>NZ_DCSO01000058.1:18332-22541 GCF_002325665.1 Methylophaga sp. UBA1464 | reverse complement strand
ATACCGGCCAGAAAAACATGACTGTTTTGCAGCCGTTCAATACCAGTATCGCCAAGCAAAATATGGGTGCGCTCAAATAATGGGTTGTTGTGCGCCATGAATTTACCTCTGGACCAATTTTAATTGCCGCTATTTTCCGATAACCGCCCGTTAATGGCAAAGCCGGCTTATTTCAGGCTGAATGTTGAGGCTTAAATTGTTTTACTGACTGTATAAAATCGTTTTCACTGGCATCACCACGATAACGGACATGCATATACAGTGTGCTTATGGTAGAAATTTGTTGCTGGTAAGCAGGAAAAGCCTGTTGCGCACGTATGGCAAACGCCTCTGGACCTTCATTCGGCTGTCTTTCGATGCCATGTCGTGCCAGTGTGCTACAAAATTTCAAATAGGCGCGCTGTACCCTGTCTGTCGAATGAGACTTCAGTCTTAGCGTGGTCCAGGCAATCCAGATGAATACCATTGCAATACCAATTGCCAGCCAGCGGATCATTTTTTGCCAGTCCGGTTGCTGCATGCCAAGCTTTTTAAGCAATTCCAATTGTTTTTCCGGTCCATAACTGACTACCCACATATCCCATGCGCTATTCAGTGCATCCCAATTGTTTTTGGCGGATTGCCACATTTCCACCAACCGATCATTGTTGGCAATCGCTCTGGGCGAGCGTCGTTCAGCTGGCAATAAATCCCTCATACCGAAGTCTACCCGATTACTCGATACTGCGGCGGTGGGATCAATTCTGAGCCAGCCTTTGTTGGGAAGCCAGACTTCAGTCCAGGCATGGGCGTCACGTTGCCGAACGGTCAGAACCTGATCGACTGGGTTGATCTCACCCCCCTGATAACCGGTCACAATTCGGGCCGGAATGCCCCCGGCACGCATCAATATGGTGAAACTTGCAGCATAATGTTCACAAAACCCTTGCCGGGTCTCAAATAGAAACTGGTCAATGGTGTCGCCACGCAAAGCCGGTGGTGTCAGGCTATAGCTGAAATTCTGCTGACGGAAATATGCTAAAACCGCATCAATATAAGCCTCATTTGATTCACTTGTTTCGATTAGTTGTCTGGCTAGTCGCTGACTGCGGGGATGATGATCTTCCGGTAAATTTAACCCATATCGCAGATATGGGTCATTCAGCGGATTGAATAAATACTCGGTATTGGAGCTGAGCCGATATTGGATGCGTTGTTTGACGGTTTCCTGACTGTTTAATTCGCCATCACCACTCAGTCGGGTCTGCATGGTTGCAGGATAGGCCGTTGGAAAATCCAGTGCAAACAGCCAGCGCCGATCATGCGGTTCCAGAGTCATACTGTAGGAAAGTGCTTCTCCAGAAACGCGGATTTTTGATACGGCATCGGACTGTTTTTGATTATCCTGCAACGGTAACCAGCGTTTACCATCGGTGTGCCACAGCACCGGGCCACGCCAGTATAGATTTTGTCTGTCTGGAAACCGGTTGTTATCAAATTTGACGCGAAAAGCGATCGCATCGGATTGAATCAGCTGACTGATATTGCCAATAGTGATGTCATCAGACATTCCAGTGGTTGCGCTGTTGCGTGGCGGTAATTCGCCCAATGTCATGCTGTCTGGCAAACTGTCAGGGATATCCATGGCGTCATTCGGTAGTCCCCATATCGGACCGGAAATACGAGGAAACAGTACAAACAATAACAGCATTAACGGTGTGGCTTGCAGCACCATAATACTAGCCTGTTTAACCCGGCTTTTTGCAGAACTGTCAGTTTCGTTGACGGTAATCAGACAGCTGGTCAGCAGGATCACATTGACCAGCATTAAAATGACTATCGGAATCGTCTGATTAAAGAAAAAGTGGGTTATTACCAGGAAAAATCCCATAAAACAGCTCAGGTAATAATCCCGCAGACTTTTCACTTCGACAATCTTAAAGGCAGCCATGGTAGTCAATAACGCTACACCTGCATCGCGGCCAATGGTGATGCCATAGCTGTAAAACACCAGCAAGATAGTCAGTACGGCACTGACCGAGTGCAGACCTTTTAACAAGCGTTTATCGGCGGGCAGAGGCCATCCTCGCCAGCTGTGCATCAGCCGCCAACTCATCATGAACAAGAATATCAGTGCAACCCAGATGGGCTGATAGAAGAAATGCGGAATCGCAATAATGGTCAGTGTCACCATCAGCCAGTGAATAGCCGGTTTTGAGGGGGCAATAACGGGTTTTTTATTCGCCATATAACGCCAGACTCTGCAGACATTGGTGCCGATGTTGTTCGCCACTGCTGACGGCAATCATTTGATTTGGCATGCTCAAACCATATTGCATCCCGGCCGCATCAGCAGTGAGAATCCACTGGCACAGCTGCGACAACCTGGCTTCAGTATCAGGTAAATCAGCCACAGCTTCCCACTGCAACATCAATGACTGGCCCGCCGGACTGCTGAATTGTTTGGTGCGTAACACACCATCACGCGCCAGCGCTTTCCAGGCAATATGTTGTCTGGCATCACCTTCACGATAACGATGAAAGCCGGCAAAATCATCAAGTCCATGCTGATGTTGCAATACACCACTTTCTTCCAGTGCCGAAGCGAGCGGTAGGGATTTATTGCCGACTGGTTTGGGATAGACCAGAACCCGTTGTTTGATCTCAATAAAAAACCAGCTGAATAACAGGCCGATAGGATAGATGCTGGAGAGTCGGAGGCGTCCTAACTCCAGCCATCCCCGCCGGGTGGTTGGGATGGGGATCAGATGCTGACTGGTTTGCTCAGCAGCTATGGCTGAGGCCTTATACACTGCAACATAGCGAGAAAATTGTTTTAACGGCCACCAAGCTGATCGATGACCTGATGGCAAATAGGCTATCTCCAATTGCCGGATGGGGCGGGGACTCTGGTTGGTCAGATTTAGCGGCAATGGTATGTTCTGTTCGCAAAATACCGGTTCAGCCTGACCAAGTTGAAAATCCAGTTGACGCACATTGCGATAACTGTGATGCATGGCTACATGGCCGACACCGACCAGCAGAAAACATAGCAAGTGACCAAGACTGTTGTTGTAGTTAATCGCTCCCAGCAACATCACCAGAATCAACACCGAATAGCTTAATCCATAACGGCTGGGCAGGATATAAACGCGATAACGCTGCTGCTGACGCCAGCGCTGCCAGTATTGTCGGGCCCACATCAGGGGATCACCACCTGCTGCAGAATATCGTTCGCCCAATCCGCCGATTGCAGATGTTCACGGGCTTGCAGACGATGTTGCACAATGCTGGGAAACACGGCCTGCACATCTTCAGGAAGTACAAAATCCCGTCCACTGATCATCGCCCAGGCTCTGGCGGCTTGAATTAGCCCCAAGCCTGCGCGCGGCGACAGACCGTTATAAAACTGGCTACTTTGTCGGGTGTAACGTAACAATGCCTGCACATAATCAATTAACGCTTCACTCAAGGCGATATGGCTGGCAGTTTGTTGTAATTTGATTAATTGGTGCGGGGTTATTTCGGCATCGAGTTGTCTGAGTAATTGTCGTCGGTCTTCTCCCATTAACAAAGCCCTTTCTGCCTGATGATCGGGGTAACCCAGCTGAATCCTCATAAGAAAACGATCCAGTTGTGACTCAGGCAATGGGAATGTGCCAATCTGATGGGTTGGGTTCTGAGTGGCGATAACAAAGAAAGGATCTTCCAGCGGATAGCTATCGCCTTCGATAGTCACCTGCTGTTCTTCCATAGCTTCCAGCAAGGCACTTTGCGTGCGCGGAGAAGCCCGATTGATTTCATCAGCCAGCAGTAACTGGGTAAAAATCGGTCCGCGATGAAAGCTGAATTGGTGTTTTTCAGGATCATAAATCGACACACCGAGAATATCCGCTGGCAGCATATCGCTGGTGAATTGCACCCGCTGAAAACGTAAACCCAATGTGGTGGCAAGCGTATGTGCCAGCGTGGTTTTACCGACCCCCGGCAAATCTTCAATCAATAAATGTCCTCGGGCAATCAGGCAGGATAAGGCCAGTTTGACGGCATGTTGTTTACCCAGGATCACCGCGTTAATTGAGTGGAGTATGCGATCAGTGCTGCCTTGCGTCATGGAAAGTCCTGTATTGATATAGGTTATTGTTGTTGTCGGAATAGACATGTTAATTTGATTTGGGTTCTTTTATTTTTACTTGAGGGTTTTATATGTCAAACGAAGGTTACCACGAG
>NZ_DCSO01000058.1:15490-18306 GCF_002325665.1 Methylophaga sp. UBA1464 | reverse complement strand
CGAGCCGTTTAATGAATTATCGGATGAAACCAAAGATATGCATCGTGCCATCGTATCGTTGATGGAAGAGCTGGAGGCTGTTGACTGGTACAACCAGCGGGTAGATGCCTGCAAAGATGCGGAATTGAAAAAAATTCTTGAGCATAATCGCGATGAAGAGAAAGAACACGCTGCGATGACGCTGGAATGGATTCGTCGCAAGGATAAAAAAATGGATGAGCAATTACGCGATTATTTGTTTACTGAAGGTGAAATCACCCATCATCACGATTAATCAGATATTAAATAATTGACGACAATTCGCGGAGGTGATTTCAGCAATATGAGCGATGGATTCACCGCGCAATTGACTGAGCTTTTCCAGGATAACCGGAATATTTTCGGGGGAATTGCGCTCCCCCTGATGACCACAAAGCGGCATATCAGGAGCATCGGTTTCCAGCACAATCTGCGATAGTGGCAACTCAGTAAACAGGCGTTGCAGCCTTTGTGCCCTTGGGTAGGTTAATGCACCGCCGATACCTAATAGAAAATTAAGTTTGCGGTATTGCTCAGCTTGCTGAGCGCTGCCGCTGAACGCATGGACGATGCCGCCAGGTAATTGTTTTTGGCGTAATAGTTTCAACACCTCATCATGGGCTTTACGCACGTGCAGGATAACCGGCAAAGCATATTTAACGGCAATATCCAGTTGGGCATCAAACAAACTTAACTGGGCAGCCATATCGACATTTGAAACATAAAAATCCAGGCCGATTTCTCCGATTGCTATCGGCTTGTATTGTTGTACAGCGTCATCCAGAAGTTGCACAGCATCATCCGGATGCTCATCCATAAACATCGGATGACATCCCAAAACCAGCGAAAGCATTGGCGAGCTTTGACATAATTTAACTTGCTTTTGCCAGCTACTGACAGTGACACCGGGTATGACAATTTTTTCGATACCGGATTGAAGGCAGTTTTGCAGGATAGTGTCGCGGTCTGTATCAAATTCGCGAAAGTCGAGATGGCAATGACTGTCAATCAGGTGCAACATGTTAATACTGCCTTTATAAACAGAGGAACACTTTATGTCTGAAATCTATCATGAAGCCAGTAAGCCACATGAGCGCCTAATGTTCAACGTGGCGATATTTCATTTTTTTGTTCCGGCCATTTTGTTTGGCACCCGAAACCTGTGGTTAATTTTCTCATTATCGCTGCTGGGTTCCCTTGTGATGATTGGCTCAATAGCCTATAAAGCGTACAACTCACAAGACCAGACTGCATTGGTACAAGCCCATTGGAAACTTGCCTGGAAACGATGTTGGTACTTGCTGGGTGCTTATCTGGTTGCCGCCGTCATATTTGGTCTTGGTTCATTTTTACTCATGTCACAAGCCGATGAGAGCATGCGATTTATTCAGCGTTCAGTGCTCGGTTGGTTTGCTTTAGTACCGATTTCATTGACGTTAATCGCCTTGATTGTGCTGGAGGGGAGTGCATTGGTGCAGGCACGCAAAGGCGTGATGCCTTCAGAGATGAAACTGTAATCAAACAGTTTTAATCGAGCGTAATGATTTCAGTTTTTGCCAGCCCCTCTCCACGTGGGTCACTGGCAGCACTGAGATTGCGGGTTGTTTTATCGGCAACAATCACCTGCATATTGCCAAATTGCCGGTTTAATATATCCAGTTGATGACCCCGGTGGATCAAATCATCTTGCTCCGCCTCACTAAAACCGGGCGTTTCCATTTGTATCCGGTCTGGCAGATATTGATGATGTAATCGAGGTGCAGTAACAATTTCCATCGCGTCCATACCGTCGATGAAATGCAGGATACCTTGCATCACCATGGTAATAATCCGGCTGCCACCCGGGGTGCCGATGACCAGTAAACGCTGATCATCCTCAACAAAACTGGGGGTCATACTGGAGAGGGGGCGTTTGCCTGGTTCGATCGCATTGGCCGATTCACTGACCAGCTCATACGCATTCGGGCTGCCAATTAAGGCAGAAAAATCATCCATTTCATTATTAAGTAATACGCCAGTATTGCCAGCGACAAAGCCGCTGCCGAAAGGCAGATTAATACTTAGGGTGGCGGAAACCCGATTTCCGTAATGATCGACTATCGAAAAATGGCTGGTGTCTTCACCTTTATTACTGAATTCATCCGGTAAATCATCACTTTTGCTGGCAGCTTCTGCATCAATATCGGCAGCCAGCTGCGCCGCGTAGTTGGCATCGGTTAAATAATCCGGCACCTCAACAAAATCACTGTCGCCTAAATGTAGAGTGCGTTCGCGATAGGCCCGGCGCATTGTTTCAATCAACCAATGTCGTTTTTGTTGGGCGGTGGCTTGCAGGTAATCCAGTGTATTCAACTGATTCAGCATTAAGCTGATTAATTGTCCGCCTGCTGATGGTAAAGCTGCTGTGGTGATGGTGTAACCAGCAAATTGTGTTTGCACTGGTTGGCGTATTTTCAGTTGGTAATTGGCCAGATCCTGTTGGGTCCAGATACCACCGGCAGCCTGCACCGATTCGACCATCTGTTGAGCGATATCCCCCTGATAAAAACCATCGCGCCCTTTCTCGGCAATCGCTTCGAGGGTGTTGGCTAAATCCTGTTGAATAATTACCGTGCCTAATTCGGGAATGTCATTGCCATCCAGAAAGATTGTTTTAGCTTCGGCATTTAATGCCTGTTTTCTAAACCCCATATACCGCTGATAACGTGGTGTAACCGCAAAGCCTTCTCTGGCATAACGAATAGCCGGGGCTAAAGTTATCGATAACGGCAACTTGCCATAATGTTGAGTTAAATAAT